>JASLHP010000436.1 GCA_030149625.1 Solirubrobacteraceae bacterium | reverse complement strand
GGGGCGCAGCAGCGCCGGGTCGAGGATGTCGGGCCGGTTGGTGGCCGCGATCATGATGATGTTGTCCTTCGCCTCGAAGCCGTCCATCTCGACGAGCAGCTGGTTGAGCGTCTGCTCGCGCTCGTCGTGGCCGCCGCCGAGCCCGGCGCCGCGGTGGCGCCCGACGGCGTCGATCTCGTCCATGAAGATGATGCACGGGCTGTTCTGCTTGGCCTGCTCGAACAGGTCTCTGACGCGCGACGCGCCGACGCCGACGAACATCTCGACGAAGTCAGAGCCCGAGATCGAGAAGAACGGCACGCCGGCCTCGCCGGCGACCGCGCGCGCGAGCAGCGTCTTGCCGGTGCCCGGCGGCCCGTACAGCAGCACGCCCGTGGGGATGCGCGCGCCCAGCGCCTGGAACTTCTTCGGGTTCTCCAGGAATTCCTTGATCTCGTGCAGCTCCTCGACGGCCTCGTCGACCCCGGCGACGTCGCGGAAGGTGATCTTGGGCGAGTCCGCCGACATGCGCTTGGCGCGCGACTTGCCGAACGACATCACTTTCGATCCTCCCCCCTGGACCTGGTTCATCAGGAAGATCCAGAAGCCGAGGAACAGCGCGAACGGCAGGATGTAGGTGAGCAGCCCCAGCAACGCGCTGCTCTTTTCCGATTCGACGTTGAACGGCACGCCGTCCTTTTCGAGCAGCGCGAACAGCTGCGGCGTGGCCTGTTCGACGTAGCCGATTTCGTAGGTTTCCTTGTGACCCTTGGGCGTGACGACCTTGACTTCGAGCGCCTTGCCCTTGTTCTTGAACTCGACGGATTCGACTTCGTGTTTGGGCAGTTCCTTGCTCACCAGCGCCTGGTAGCTGTGCGCGGGCTTGTTGGCGCCCGGATTGACGAGTTTGACCGCCAGGAACGCCAACACCACGACGATGAGGATCGGGAATGCGGCGCTCTTGAAGAAACGGCTCATGGCTGGTTCCTGAGTGTGCTGGCGCCGTCTGTAGTGGTGGTCACCAGTGCCCTAGCGTACCATGCAGGGTCTGGCGTTACCCAGGGTGGGGAGCCCGCGCATCGCGCGCTCGCACACGGCCGAGCGCTCGAGCCGAGCCCGGTCTAGCGCTCGAGCGCCGCCACGAACGGCAGGTTGCGGTGGAGCTCCGCGTAGTCGAGCCCGTAGCCCACGACGAAGCGGTCGGGTATCTCGAAGCCGACGTAGCGGGTCGGCAGGTCGACCTTGCGGCGCTCGGGCTTCGTCAGCAGCGCGCACACCTCGAGCGTGCGCGGATTGCGCGAGCCGAGGTTGCGCAGCAGATACTGCAGCGTCAGCCCCGAGTCGACGATGTCCTCGACGATCAGCACGTCGCGACCTTCGATCGACGCGTCGAGATCCTTGAGGATGCGCACCACCCCGGACGAGTCGGTGGCCGAGCCGTAGGAGGCGACCGCCATGAAGTCGACCTCGACCGGGATGTCGATGTAGCGCATCAGGTCGCTCAGGAAGAACACGGCGCCCTTCAGCACGCCGACGAGCAGCAGCGAGCGGCCGGCGTAGTCGCGGGAGATCTGCTCGCCGAGCTCGACCACCCGCCGCTGGAGGTCCTCGGCGGTCACGAGCACCTCGCCGAGGTCCGGCTCGCTCGAGACACGCGCGGTGCTGACCACGCACCGAAGTCTATTGCTCCTCCGGCGGCTCCCAGCGAACGAGCGCGCGGACGGCTGGGATCAGCGTGCGCGCGGCTCGAGCCTGATCATCTCCAGCATCCCGCGATCGATCACGGCGCCCGCCCGGCCGCCGACGTGAAGCTCAGCGCGACCGCCTCGCGCCGCGAGCGCGAGGATCTCCTGCACGCGGTCGCCGGCCTGCGGCACATAGCCGCCGGTGGCCTCCTCGGCAAGCCGCACGACGACCATGCGCGCGAGCGCCACCGGCAGCTCGCGCAGGCGCGCGACCGCGACGCTGGAGCGTCCGGCGAGCTCAGCGGCGACGAGGCCATCGAGCAGCTCCGTCTCCTCGCGCAGCAGCGACGCCGTCCTCAGCACGTTCGCCTCGGCCGCGGGGTGCACCGCGCGCAGCGCCGGCACGACGCCGTTACGCACGCGCGCACGCGCGTAGCGCTCGTCGTCGTTGCTCTCGTCCTCGCACCACTGGAGCTCGCGCGCGATGCAGTAGGCGGACGTCTGCTCGCGAGTGAGCGCGAGCAGCGGGCGGATCAAGCGACCCTCGCTTGCCGCCATGCCCTGCAGCGCCCGTCTTCCCGGCGAGGCCGCGAGCCGGTAGAGGATCGTCTCGACCTGATCTGACGCGGTATGGCCTGTGGCGATCAGCGCGTCGCGTGCGTCGCCGATGCGCGTCGCCTGCGCGTAGCGCAGCTCGCGCGCCCACGCTTGCAGGTTGCCGCTCGGCGCGGCCTCCGCCGGCTCGCCCGCGGCGCCGGCGGCTTGCGCGCAAGCGCCCGCGGGCCGTCGCGCCGCAGGCCGCTCGGCGCGCACTGTCTCGAGCTCCACGCCGAGTCGCTCGCACAACCCCGTGCAGCGCCGCTCGTCCGCGTCCGAGCTCGCGCGCAGCCCATAGTTGACGTGCAGCGCGCTCACAGCGGGCGCGCCCAGCAGCGCGACGGCGACGTCGAGCAGACACGTCGAGTCGCGCCCGCCGGAGAGCATCACGAGCAGCGGGCGCGCGGGCGTTCCGTGCTCGCGCGCGAACAGGCCGCCGGCGCGCACCGCGTCGCGAACGTCCTCGACGCACATCGCCCGCCTCGCGCTCACGGCTTCCGCGACGCCAGGAACAGCTCGCTCGCCTCGGAGAAGCCCTTGAGCCTGACCTCGCCGATTCGCTCGAAGCGCAGCCCGTCCACGCCCGCCGCCATCTCCACCACGGCGCGCGTGACGAGCACCTCGCCGCCGCCGGCGCGCGCGACGACGCGCGCCGCCTGGTTGACGTCGCGACCGAAGTAGTCGCCGTCGCGGTACAGCGCCTCGCCGTAGTGGATGCCGGTCCGCGGCAGCGGGTCCCCGTCGGCGATCTCGGCGCTCAGCGCGGCCGCCCACGCGGTCAGCGCGGCCGCGTCGTAGCCGACGACCATCACCTCGTCGCCGAGCGTCTTGATCACGCGAGCGTCGACCGGCAACGTCCGTTCGACCACCTGCACGAAGCGCTCCACCGCGGCGAGCGCCGCCTCATCGCCGCGCTCGACCGTCAGCCGCGCGTAGCCGGCGAGGTCCGCGAACGCGATCGCCACGCGCACGCGCCCCTCCTCGAGCGCCTCCTCAGCGAGATCGCTCTCCATGTGACCGATCATGTCCTGCTCGACGTACTGCGCCAGCAGGCGTCCGTGCAGGTAGTTCATGAACGGCGTCGCAAACGGCAGCACCTCGCGCGCCAGGCCCTCCATCTCATCGGCGATCGCGACGCTCGGCACGCCCGAGCGCATCAGCGGCTCGTGCACGTAGAGGTGGATCAGTCGCACCTCCGCGTCGGCGATCTGCGCGACTGCCTGTCCGTAAACGCGCATCAGCTGCAGGAACGCCGGCAGCGGCAGTCCCGCGTCGAGCACCGCGGCGCCGTAGGAGAGGATCTGCACGTCTTCCTCGGTGAGCCCGTCCAGAGGCAGCGCTCCGAGACCCATGCTCGCGCTCAGACGTTCGATCAGCCCCACGTCCAGTCCGCTGAGGCGCGCCGCGTCACGCAGGGAGTAGTGCGAGCCCGGTCTGCTCAGAAGGTTCTCCAGCGGACCGACCGCCAGCTGGCCGCGCTCGCCGGCGCGCTTGATCTGGGCGAGCGAGTGTCCGCGCGCGCGCAATCTCGCGATCACGCGCGCGTAGGCGGCGGAGGCCGGCGTGAAGCGCCCGTCGTAGCCGGGGACCAGGCCGCCGTCGACCCAGCGTCTGATCGTCGCCGGCGAGACGCCGGCTCGCGCGGCGACCTGCGCGAGCGTCAGCTCGCCGGTCCCGTCGGCGGGGTCGTCGGCCGGCTCGGCCACTCAGGCTTGCGACGGGATGGCTGTTCCCATGGAGCGGATTCTAATGAGCGCGTTCCCGGCAGCGGATCGCTCAGCCCATGGCGGGCGCCGCGGCTTTCTCTACAGTCGCGCGGTGACCGCGCGCGAGGAGATCCATCTACATCCGACCGCGCCGCTCGCCGAGCGCGTGCTGCTGCCGGGCGACCCCGGGCGCGCGCTCGCGCTCGCGCAATCGCTGCTGCACGAGCCGCGCATGTTCAATCACAACCGCGGCCTGTGGGGCTATACGGGGACGACGCGCGACGGGCTGGCGCTGACGATCCAGTCGACGGGCATGGGCGGTCCGTCGGCGGCGATCGTGCTCACCGAGCTGATCGCACTCGGCGCACGACGCGCGATCCGCGTTGGCACCTGCGGCGCGCTCGCCAGCGAGCTCGCCCTCGCCGAGCTCGTGATCGCGCGTGAGGCGATCTGCGCGGATGGCACCTCGCGAGCGCTCGGCGCGGGGCCCCGTGCGCACGCCGACGCGGCGCTGACCGACGCACTGGAAAGACACTCGCCGGACGCTTCGGCCGGCACGATCGTCAGCGTCGACCTGTTCTACGGCGGCGACGAGCGCACGCACCACGACGCGCTCGCCGTCGAGATGGAGGCCGCCTCGCTGTTCGCGGTCGGCGCCCGCGCGGGCGTGCCGGTGGCGTGCGTGCTTGCCGTGTCGGACACGTTCGACGCACGCGGCGCGCGCACGCGCATCGACGAGCAGCAGCTGATCGATGCCGCCCAGAAGATGGGCGAGGCCGCGATCGCGGCGCTGAGCGCCTAGCTCGAGCCGATCGCGGCGCTGCGCGCCTAGCTCGAGCGCTTCTCGGTTCCGCCTCTGCTCGTCCTCGGTTTCGCGCTCCGCTTCGCCGCGGGTGTTCCCGATTTCGCCGTGCCAGCCGGCTTGCTCGCCGGCGGCCGCGGCTTCGCGGCTTTCGCGCCGGCGGCGGCGCTGCCGGGGCGTGCTTGCGGCTCGCTGTCGAGCCTGTCCGTCAAGCGTTTGAGCTGACCCTCGATCGCGGTCAGGCGCTCGGCGATCTGCTGGCCCTCGCCGCTCACGCCGCGCGTGCGGTCCAAGCGGTCCACGCCCTCCTCGATGCCCTCGAGTCGCAGCGAGACCGAGCGCAGGCGCCGGGTGAGCCGTTCGATGTCGGCCGCCGACGGCAGGTTGAGCGCCCCCATCGCCACCTCCTGCGCCTGCACGGCCTTCTCGCGCGCATCGAACGCGCGGCCGATCGCGCCCGTCAGCAACGGGTTTTCGAGCAGGTCCGAGAGCGCTCTGCCGAGTCGCTCCTCGGTGGTGCCGCCGAGGCGCTCGCGCAGGCTCTTGGCGGCATGGCTCGGATCGGACATTCGCGTGCGCTCCCAGTGTCGAGTGGATCGGCCCGCGCGAGGGCGGGTTCGAGTGCTGGCCGGCTTGGACCTGATCGGAAGGATACGGTGCAGCGATGCCCCAACAGCTGTTCGTCTTCATTCAGCTCGAGTTCGCGTGGGCGCTGGGGCCGGCGGACGGCCGCTATCTGATTCGCGGCGAGGACCGCGAGCCCGAGCGCGTGGTCGTGCTGGGCACGCTGCAGGCCGCTCGCCAGCCGATCGGCGCCTCCGTGGCGCCCGTGTGGAGCGGGCGCTCGCTGTCGCGCCGCCAGCGCGACCGGATCGATGACCGTGACGCGCGTGGTGGGCACCGGCGCGGGCTCCGGCCCGGCCGGCGTGCTCCGCGCGCGCCCGCGCAGGCGG
>JASLHP010000222.1 GCA_030149625.1 Solirubrobacteraceae bacterium | reverse complement strand
CAGCACGAGATCAACTTCCGCTACGCCGACGCGCTGCGCACCTGCGACGAGCACGCGATCTTCAAGAACGGGTCGAAGGAGATCGCCGCCCAGGAGGGCTACGCGATCACCTTCATGGCGAAGTTCGACGAGCGCGAGGGCAACTCGTGCCACATCCACTTCTCGCTTGCCGATGCAGACGGCCCGCTGTTCGCACGCGCCGAGAACGACAAGCTCTTCGAGTCCTTCCTCGCCGGACAGCTCGCCTGCCTGCGCGAGATGACGCTGCTGCTCGCGCCCAACATCAACTCCTACAAGCGCTACGCCGCCGCGAGCTTCGCGCCGACCACGGTCGCGTGGGGCAAGGACAACCGCACCTGCGCGCTGCGGGTCGTGGGGCACGGTCCCTCCAAGCGCTTCGAGAACCGCGTCGGCGGCGCCGATCTGAACCCCTACCTCGCGCTCAGCGCGATCATCGCCTCCGGGCTTCACGGCGTGGATGCCGGGCTCGAGCTGGAGCCGGCGCTCGAGGGCAACGCCTACGCCGACGAGGGTCATCCGCGGGTGCCCGCGTCCCTCCGAGACGCGCGCGAGCTGTTCGCCGCCAGTGAGGTCGCGCGCTCCGCGTTCGGCAACGACGTCGTCGAGCACTATCTGAACAACGCCGACGTGGAGCTCGCGGCGTTCGGCGGGACGGTCACCGACTGGGAGCGCTTCCGGGGGTTCGAGCGGCTGTGAGCGCCGCGCGGGAGGCGACCCCGAGCGGCGACGGCGCGGGTCTCCTGGCGCCTCCCGATGCGGTCTTCGCGCCGGTGCGCTCGCAGACCGCCTTCGAGGAGACCGTCGACCGGCTCGGCACCGCGATCAAGCTTGGTCTGCTGCCGCCCGGCTCGCAGCTGCCCGCCGAGCGCGAGCTGTGCGCGCGGCTCGGGATCGCGCGCTCGACGCTCCGCCAGGCGCTCACCGCGCTCAGCCAGAGCGGCCACGTCTTCGCGACCCGCGGGCGCGGCGGCGGCACGTTCGTCGCCGACCCCCAGCCACCGGCGCAGGCGCCATCCAAGCGCGTCCTCGCCGAATGGCGCGAGGTCTGCGACCAGCGCCTCGCGGTCGAGCTGGGCGTCGCGGTGCTGGCCGCACAGCGTGCCGACGAGCCGGCGCTCGCTTCGCTCGATGAGATCTGCGGGACGCTGGAGGACGCGGTCGAGGACTTCGCCGCCTACCGGCAGGCGGACGTGCGTCTGCACGTCGGCCTGGCCGAGGCGACGGGCTCGACGCGCCTGGTGCGGGCAATGACCGAGACCCAGGGCGCGATGACCGACCTGATCTCCCACATCGCGCACCCGCCCGAGGTGCTCTCCTCCTCCAACGGCCAGCACCGGCGGCTGCTCGCCGCGGTGCGCGAGGGCGAGGAGATGCGCGCCGCGCAGGTGATCACCGAGCACCTGCAGGGAACCGAGCACATCCTCGCCGGCCTGCTGCCCGGCGGCTGAGCGCCGCACCCGGCGGGCCGCACGCAGCGAAGGTTTCAGCCCTCGCGGGTCTTGACTTCCGTCCACGCATGAGCGTAATGTCACGAGCGAAGGAGCGGGATCCAGACCTTTACGACATCTTGGGGGCGAGTCGATGAGCACAGCAGCGCCACAGATGGGAACCGACGAGCAGAAGCTCGCGGAGCTCGGCTACAAGCAGGAGCTGAACCGCAGGTGGAGCGGCTTCTCCAACTTCGCGATCTCGTTCGCGATCATCTGCATCCTGGCCGGTTGCTTCACGACGTACGGCCAGGCGCTGAAGAACGGCGGCCCGATCGCGATCTCGATCGTGTGGCCGATCGTCTCGCTGCTGATCCTGTTCGTCGCGTGGTCGATGGCCGAGCTGGCGTCGGCAATGCCGACGGCGGGCGGCATCTACTACTGGTCGTCGAAGCTCGGTGGCGCCGGCTGGGGATGGTTCACCGGCTGGTTCAACCTGATCGGCCTCGTCGCGGTCTCGGCCTCGGTCATCTACGCCGCGGCCACGTTCCTGATGTACACGCTCGGCCTCTACGAAGTCCATTTCATCTTCGACTTCGCGAAGGCGGCCGCCGGGACGAGCCTGCACTACACCGCGCATGTCGACTTCGCCCTGTTCGCGTTCGTCCTGCTGCTCGCGCTGCTCGTCAACGTGCTGCGCAGCCACCTCGTGACAACGCTCTACAACGCCTCCGTGTGGTGGAACATCGGCGGCGTGCTGGTGATCATCGTGCTGCTCTTCGCGGTCCCCTCCCACCACGCGAGCTTCTCCTACGTCTTCAGCCACAAGGCGAATGAATCCGGGTTCGCCGGCGGCGCCGTCGGGGGGGCGAAATTCTGGTTCTACGTGCTGCCCCTCGGCTTCCTTCTGACGATGTACACGATCACCGGCTACGACGCCTCCGCGCATGTCTCCGAGGAGACGCACGGGGCCGAACAATCAGCGCCGCGCGGCATCTGGCTGTCGGTGCTCTACTCGGCGATCTTCGGCTGGATTCTGCTGCTGGGTATCACGTTCGCGATCCAGCACGCTCACGAAGCCGAAATCTACAAAGCGGGCTACCCGGCGGTCACGATCGTGGAGACCGCCCTGAGCTCGGCCGCTGCCAAGGCGGTGCTGGTGATCTCGACCATCGGACAGCTCTTCTGCTCGATGGCCTGCGTCACGAGCGCCTCGCGCATGACGTTCGCGTTCTCGCGCGACGGCGCGGTCCCCGGCCACAACCTCTGGCGGCGCCTGGGCCAGAACAAGAC
>JASLHP010000178.1 GCA_030149625.1 Solirubrobacteraceae bacterium | reverse complement strand
ATGTGCCCGCCGCCGTTCTGCGCGGCGAGCACGCCCGTCGCGACAGCGCCCGCGAGCATCAGCAGCGAGCCTACGAGCGTGTAGATCACGAGCTTGATCGTCGCTTTCACGCGGTCCGGTCCTTGCCCCCAGCCTCCGATCAGGAAGTAGAACGGCACCAGCATCAGGTCGAAGAACGCGACGAACAGCGCCAGGTCCTGTGCGAGAAACGCGCCCAGCACGGCCGACTCGGCGAGCATGAAGTTGAAGTAGAAAAGCCGCGGGCGGTCTGGTGATTTGGTCGCGCCCACCCCGCCGCTGCGCAGGTTCGCCGCGAGCGTCGCCGCCGCGAACAGCAGCGTCGTCAGGCCGAGCAGAAACACGTTCAGGCCCGTGACCGCGAGCTTGTAGTGGATGCCCAGCGACGCGATCCAGACGACGTCGGTGACGTGCTGCAGGCCACCGCCAGCTTTGTAGTCGGCGATGTAGCCGATCGCCAGCGCGAGCGCCGCGAGCGAGCCGATCAGCGCCGTCACGCCGGGCGCGCTCCAGCCCGCGCGCGCGGGAACGTCGCGCTCGGTGCCATCCGATCCAACGCTCGCAGCGCGCCCGGAATCGGCCACCGCGCTCACCAGCGCGCCGACGAGGCCGCAGACGAGGGGAAGCCAGAGGAGGATCGAGAGCGCCGGCATCTCAGGCCTGCAGCAGGAAGTAGAAGCCGACGCCAGCCACTCCGAGCACGAGCAGCGCCGCGTAGTAGCGCACGAAGCCGCTCTGCGCCGCGCGCACCGCGGCGGAGCCGGCGCGCACGATGCCGGTGGCGCCGCCGACGAGCGTGTCGTCGACGAACACGCGCTCGAACGTGTCGCGCGCGAACGCGCCCGCGGCGGCCATCGGGCGCACGACCAGCAGGTCGATCGCCTCGTCGAAGTACCACTTGTTGACAAACAGCTCATACAACGGTCGTGTGCGGGCCTGGATCGCCGCGGCCACCGGGAAGCGGCCGTCCGCGTCGCGCCCGCCGACGATCCAGATGCGGTACGCCAGCGCGATGCCCGCCAGGCCGATCAGCGTGCCGAGCGTCAGCCCGACGGCGAGCAGGCCGTCTTTGGTGTGCGGTTCGTACAGCTTCGAAGTCGCGAAAGACGGGCGCAGGAAGTCGTCAATCACGAAGTCCACTTTCGGGATCTGGATCAGGCCCGCGCCGACGGCGCCCAGCGCGAGCAGGCCCATCGCGATGCGCATCGGCAGTGCCCGCTCGGCGATCGCGTGGTTGGGGCCGGGGAAGCCCACTTCGGTGTCCTCCTCCTCGCCGTTGGCCGGGTTGCGCGGGACCTCGGCGTGATGCAGGTGGCCACCTTCGAGCTCGCGCGCCTCGGCCACCGGCGCGCCGTGGAAGGCGCGGAAGATCAACCGGAACGTGTACACGGCCGTGAAGAACGCGCCGACGTAGCCGACCGCGTACAGCGCCCAGTGCCAGCCGCCACGTTCGGCGGTGACGAGCAGGATGTCGTCCTTGGAGAAGAACCCCGAGAACGGCGGGATCCCCGACAGCGCGAGGCCGCCGATGATGAAGCACGCGTACGTGAACGGCATCGCCTTGCGAAAGCCGCCCATCTTCTCGAGCGACTGCTCGCCGCCCATCGCGCCGATCACCGAGCCCGCCGCCATGAACAAGAGCGCCTTGAAGAACGCGTGCGTCATCAGGTGAAACAGGCCCGCGGCGTACGCGCCGACGGACACGCCCATGATCATGTAGCCGATCTGCGACATCGTCGAGTACGCGATCACGCGCTTGATGTCCGTCTGCGCGAGGCCGATCGTGCCCGCGATCAGCAGGGTGAGTGCGCCGACGATCGCGCCCACGTCCTGTGCCGCCGGCGCCAGTTCGAACAGCGGGTGCATGCGCGCGATCAGGTACACGCCGGCCGTCACCATCGTCGCGGCGTGGATCAGCGAGCTGACCGGCGTCGGGCCCTCCATCGCGTCCGGCAGCCACGTGTGCAGCGGGATCTGCGCCGACTTCGCGAACGCGCCCACGAGCAGCAGGATGCAGCCGGCGGTCAGGTCACCGTCGCCGGAGGCCGCGCCCGTCGCCGCGCGCCCGAACGCGCCGGCTTCGGTCGCGTGGAACGTCCGCAGGAAGTCGAGCGTGCCCGTGTGCTTGAAGATGAAGTACGTCCCCAGCACGAGCCCCGCGTCGCCGAGCACGTTGATCACGAACGCCTTGATCCCCGCTTTCGTCGCCGTCGTACGCCGGTACCAGAAGGAGATCAACAGGTAGGAAGCCGCGCCGACGAACGCCCAGCCGACGATCAGCAGCAGGAAGTTGCCCGCGAGCACCAGCAACAGCATCGAGAACACGAAGAAGTTCAGGTAGGAGAAGTACCGCACGAAGCCGCGGTCCTTGTCCATGTAGGAGATCGAGTACAGGTGAATCAGCGTCGAGACGCCGCTGACGACGAGGATCATGAACACCGACAGCGGGTCCACGAGGATCGACATCTGCGCGTCGATGCCGACCGTCGAGGCGTAGTTCCACAGCGAGGAGACGATCTGGCGGTGGTCGGAGGCGTGGCCCTGCAGCGAGATCAGCGCGCCGAGCGCCGCCAGGAACGCGAGGAAGATCGCAGCCGTGCCGATCCAGCCCGCGCTACGCCCAGGCAGGACGCGGTAGCCGAAAGCGGTGATCAGCGTGCCGAGCAAGGGGAAGGCCAGCACGAGCCAGCCGTAGGTGGTCGTCAAGCTGTCCACCCCAATGCGAAGCGTGCAGGCCAAGCCGGGCAAGGACGCGGGAAGCGTGGCGTGCTTGGCACGCGAGCCGCCGAGGACGCCGATCCGGCGCCGGCCTGCAGGTTTCTCATCCCTGGAGCTCCCGTAGCTCGTCCACGTCGATCGGCAGGTGGCGACGGTAGATCGCGACGATCATGCCGAGGCCGATACACACCTCGCACGCGGCGACGGTCATCACGACGATCGCGAGGATCTGTCCGTCGCCGTTGCCCCACATGCGCGAGAACGCGATCAGCGCGAGGTTGCCGCCGTTGAGCATCAGCTCGAGGCACAGCAGCACGACGAGCGGGTTGCGACGCGTCATCACGCCGACCGCCCCCAGCGAGAACACGATCGCCGAAACGGCCAGATACCAGGCGATGCTCACGACGGTCGCCCCGCGCCGCTGCCGACCGGGCTCGACTCGCCGTGGCCGGCGCGTCCGTTGCCGGCTCCGATGCCCTCGGCCATCGTGCCCGTGCCGCGCGGGCGCGGGCGGTCCAGCGCCACGAACACCTCGGGCTCGTCCTCGCCGATGCCGCCGCGACGGCGCGCGAGCACGACGCCACCGACGGCGCCGATCAGCAGCAGGAACGACGCGAGCTCGAACACGAGCAGGAACCGCGTGAGCAGCAGGTTGCCGATGTAGGCCGGCGTGCCGAACGTCTTCGGCCCCGGCACGTAGCCGGC
>JASLHP010000021.1 GCA_030149625.1 Solirubrobacteraceae bacterium | reverse complement strand
CGTCGACGACGTGATAGGTGGCCGGGCCTTCGCGTGTGAGCGCCGCGACCGTGGCGCTCGCGGCGTCCTCTACGTGCACGAACGAGAACACGCCGCTGCCGTCGCCGACGACCGGCAGGCGTCGGCGACGCAGATTGGCTGCCCACGCGCCGTCGCGCCTGAACCCGGTGCCTGGTCCGTACAGCCAGCCATAGCGCAGCACGATCCCGTCGGCGGCGAGCACCTGGCGCTCGAGGTCGGCGACCGGCTCGGCGGCGAACGGCAGCGTGGCGATCGCGAGCGGCGCATCCTCGTCCTTGATCGCCGCTCCGGTGGGGGCGAACATGAACGCGATGCTCTCGGCGACGATCCGCCGCACCCCCGCCGCCTGTGCGGCGGCGATCAGGTTGCGCGTGCCCTCACGGCGCAGGCGCCCGGTGCTGGCGGTCTCCTGCTCGAAGCGGCGCATGTCGATGTCTTCGGGCAGGTCCGTCAGCAGGTGCACGATCTGCGCGGGCCGCGCGTCGGCGACGGCCCGCGTCAGCGCGGGCAGGTCGTAGACGTCGCATACGAACGTCTCGATCCCTCCAGCCCGCAGCGACTCGGCCTTCTCCGTGGAGCGTGTCATCGCGATCGGCTCGTGGCCGGCGCCGGCGAGCGCCGGCAGCAGTGCGCGCCCGATCGCGCCGGTCGCGCCGGCGACGAACACCCTCATGCGGCAACGCTCCCGCGCGCCAGCACGCCCAGGCGAGCGCCGGTCACGAGCTCGCCTCCACCGCCGCCGCGTGCCACAGCCACGCGAGCAGCATCGTCGCCGCGGCGAGCGAGAAGAAGTCGAAGTAGCCGTTCCAGGCGGGGTGCGCCTGGCCGATGTCCAGCAGGTGGTTGACGCTGTGCAGCGCGTACTGGATCGTCGTCAGCGCCAACGCCGGCACGCGCCAGGAGGGCTGTCTCAAGGCGGCGAGCAGGACGATGCCGATCGCCGCATAGAAGCTCGCGACGTCGCGGATGTAGTGTGCGTTGAAGCTGCCGAACGGACCGACGTCCGTGAAGAAGCCATGCGGGCTCAGCGCCATGAACAGCGCCAGGCCGAGCTGAATCGTCGCGAATACGGCGAGCCCGACGGTCACGATCGAGGGCGTCGGCTCCTGCGGTGCCGCCATGGCCGCGGGCTGTTCGTAGGCGATGTTCAACGCCTGGTCACGATATGGCCTCGCGCCAGCGCCGCCGAGGTCCAGTTGAGCGCTTCGCGACGATGCCAATGTCGTTGCTGGGTGTCGGCCGCTCGTTCCGATCAGGACGTTCGCGCGCTCGCTCGTAGCCCGAGCAGGGCCTCGCCGATGAGGCGCACGCCCTGCTCGATCGCGGGCTCGGAGAGGTTGCCGTAGCCGAGCAGCACGCCGGGCGTGCCGCCGTGGCTGAAACGATGCCAAGCGAGGCCCTCCATGCCGACGCCGCGCGCGGCCGCCGCCGCCACGAGCGCCGGCTCGTCCACGTCGGCGGGCAGCTCGACCAGCTCGAACAGTCCGGCGGCCGAGCCGTGCGGCGTGCCCTGCGGCAGCCAGCGCGCGAGCGCTTCGAGCAGCGTGTCGCGGCGGCGCTCGTAGCGCAGGCGCATACGCCGAACGTGGCGATCGAGCTCGCCGCGCTCGATGAAGTCGCACAGTGCGAGTTGGCCGATGACCTCCGAGCCGCCGTCCTCGACGGCCTTCGCGGTGATCAGCTGCCACGCGAGCCACGAGGGCGGCAGCATCCAACCCAGGCGCATCGCCGGCGCCAGGCGCTTGCTGGCAGAGCCGATGTAGAGCACTCGCTCGGAGGCCAGTCCCTGCAGGGCGCCGACGCTGCCGCGGTCGTAGCGGTACTCCGCGTCATAGTCGTCCTCGACGATCAACCGCTCGCCGTCCTCGGCCCATTCGATCAGCTCCGCGCGGCGCTCGCGGCTGAGCACGGCGCCCGTCGGAAACTGGTGCGCGGGGGTGATGAGCACGGCTTGCGCGCCGCTGTTGGCTAGCGCTCGCACGTCGAGGCCGTGCTCGTCGACGGGCACGGGGATCGTGCGCAGCCCAGCCTGCTCGGCCATCAGCCGGTGCACCTGCCAGCCGGGGTCCTCGGTCGCGATCGCGTCGACCCCCTGCGCGTGCAGCCAGCGGCAGAGGATCGAGAAGCCCTGCATGAAGCCCGTGCAGACGAGCATGTTCTCCGGATCCGCGTCCGCGCCGCGCACACGCGACAGATACTCGGCGAGCGCTTCGCGCAGGCGCGGCAAGCCGCGCGGGTCGCCGTAGCCGACGGCGTCGAGCGGCGACTCGCCGAGCGCGATGCGCAGCGAGCGCAGCCAGCGATCGCGGGGGAAGCCGGCCAGATCGGGCAGCCCCGGATGGAAGTGATAGGGGAAGCTCGGAAGCAGCGAGCGCGCGGCCGCGCGCGGGACGGCCGCGCGCACCGCGCGGGTCACACGAACGGCGGCACCCTGACGCGTCTCCAGATACCCCTCGGCCGCGAGCTGTCCGTAGGCCTCTGTCACCACGCCCCTGGAGATGCCCAGCTCCGCCGCCAGCCCCCGCGTGGACGGCAGCCGCGTGCCGGCGGGCAGGCGGCCACGGCGGATGTTCTCGCGCAGCGAGCGCTCGAGCTGCTCGTGAAGCGGCAGCTCACCGCCGCGATCCAGCTCGATCAACAGCTCAGGCCCCACAACTGGCCCTTCGGCACTCAACACTACTGGAACTGTATAGCGGACCAGTACCGGCGTAGAGTGGTGGCTCAAGCAACCGACAGGAGGACTGTCATGAGCCGGCCCAGCGGAAACTCCAGGACGACGCGCAGGCACGTCACGATCGTCGGCGGCGGCCTCGCCGGGCTGACCGCGGCGATCACGTGCGCGGAGGGCGGCGCAAGCGTGTCGCTGCTGGAGGCGCATGCGACTCTGGGCGGCCGCGCGCGCAGCAACGACGGACCGTACAAGGCCAACTTCGGCCCGCACGCGCTGTACAAGGATGGGCCCTTCTGGCGCTGGATGGCCGAGCGCAAGCTGCTGCCACGCTACGCGGGCGTGCCGCTCACGGGCGTGAGGTTTCGCTGGCAGGGCGAGGTCCGGCGCACGCCGCCGCTGGGCGCGCTCCCCTCGGTGCTGCGTTTGCGAGGGCGCGAAGCGCCCGTCGAGCTGGACTTCCGCTCGTGGGCTGCGCGGCACACAGACGAGCGCACGGCGGCGATGCTGTCCGCGGCGGCCGGCGTGTTCAGCTTCCATCACGACCCGGGCGAGCTGTCGGCGGCATTCGTGTGGCCACGCAACGTCAGGGCGCTGCTGAGCCCGCCGCCGGTCGCGCGCTACCCGCTTGGAGGCTGGGGCGCGGTCGTGCGCGCACTCGAGGCTCGCGCTCGCGAGCTCGGGGTCACGATCGAGATGCGGCACGCGGTCAGCGAGCTGCCCGAGCCGCCGGTGGTCGTGGCGACGGAGCTCGCCGCCGCGCGCGAGCTGCTGGGCGACGAGAGCTTGAGCTGGACGAGTGGATGCACGCTCTGCATCGACGTGGCGCTGCGTCATCGTCGCGGTGACCCGTTCGTCGTCTCTGACTTGGACGAGGCCGGTTGGGTCGAGCGCTTCACGGCGCCCGACCCGTCGCTCGCGCCCACGGGCGAGGAGCTCGTGCAGGCGCACATGCCGATCCGGCCGGGCGAGGGCGCGGAGCTCGCGGCGGCGCGCCTGGAACGGCTGCTGGACGGCTCCTTGCCCGAATGGCGCGCGCGCGAGACTTGGCGTCGGCGCCAAGTGATGGACGCGCGCAGCGGCGCGCTTGACATGCCAGGCAGGAGCTGGCGCGATCGGCCGGCGGTCGATCGCGGCGACGGCGTGTTCCTGGCGGGCGACATGGTTGCCGCGCCCGGGCTGCTGGCGGAGGTCGCCTGGGCGAGTGGGGCGGAGGCTGGCCGGCTGGCGCTGGCGGAGCTTGCGCGGAGCGCGCCGCGGTTGCGCGAGCTCGCGCAACCGCCGCGTCTGGCGACCGGCTAGCGTGCCGCGACGGCGACGCGCGCGGCCTGCGTGCCGCCGAAGGACCGCTCGCCGACGAACGACGGCGGCGCGATCGCGAGATAGCGGTTGAACACGAGCGAGCTCAGGTGGCGGCTCCCGAAGGCCTGGACGGCCGCGGTCATCGCCCGCGTAGGCGTGATCTGTCCGACGAGGCGCTGGACGTGCAACAGCCAGCGGTATTTGCGCTCATGCGAGTCCGAGAAGGCGCTGTAGCGGGCCAGTGCTCGTGCGCGCGTGCTGCGGCCGTCGATCACTTCGCGCAGCTCGCGTCCGCAGGCGAGCCCGAAGTACAG
>JASLHP010000432.1 GCA_030149625.1 Solirubrobacteraceae bacterium | reverse complement strand
GCTGAAGTCGAAGCCGCCGAGCTGTGGCGAGAGCCGGCGAAAGATGCGCAGGAACGGCTCGCAGGTGTCGTGCAGGAACTGCAGCACCGCGCCCGTCGCGCGTGAGTACGGTGGCCGCACCCCCGCGTTGAACAGCAGCTGGATCACGATGTACACGATGATGATGAGCGTGTACACGTAGATCAGCGTCGACAGGTAGTCCGCGATCGACGTGCGCGCAGTGGCGAGGAGGATCATCGCGGGGGTCCCAGCACGGCGTCGAGCGCGTCGCTGAACGCGCGGCGCAGACCGGCGCGCTCGAGCGCGTCGACGCCGCGCGCCGTCATCCCTCCCGGCGAGGAGACCTCACGGCGAATCGCCATCGTGTCGTAGCCGCGGCGACGCAGCAGCTCCGCCGTGCCCGCAAGCGTCTGCACGACGAGTTGCGCGCCCTGCGCGGCGGGAATGCCGCGGCGCACGCCCGCGTCGATCTGGGCCTCGGCGACGAGCGCGACGTACGCGGGCGAGCACGACATCAGGCCAGTGGCGACATCGACGAGCGCATCGTCGAGCACGACGAGCTCGCCGAGCTCGGCGAACAGCCCCGCGACGGACGCGTCGAGCGCCTTCGCGTCGGGGGCCGCTTCGCCGCGGTCCGCGAGCATCCCCGGACCGGCGGCCTGCACGACTGCTCCCTGACGCACTTCGACCGGCAGCGAGGGGATGAAGCGGTACACCGGCCGGTCCGGATAGGCCTCGCGCAACGTCGCGAGCGGCGTCGCCGCGAGGATCGAGGCGACCGGGGTGCTACCCGGCCCGACTTCGCGCGCCACGAGCTCGAGCTGCGCTGGCTTGTGGCAGAGAACCAGGAGATCGGCGCGCGCCGCGAGCTCCGCGTTGCTCGCCAGAGCCTCTCCGTCGACCTCGGCCGCGAGCGCGTCTGCACGTCCGGCGATGGGGTCGGCGCACAGCATCGGCCTGCCCCAGCCGCGGGCGAGCGCCCTAGCCATGTTGCCGCAACCGATGAGACCGATCGTCATCTGAGGCACGATATCCGGCGCCTCGATCGCCTAGCTCTGATTGAAGAAGCCCTTCTCGATCAAGCGTGCGCGCTCCTCGGCCGAGATCTCGACGTTGCGCGGAGTCAGCATGAAGACCTTGTCGGCGATCCGCTGCATGCCGCCGTCGAGCGCGTACGTGAGCCCGGAGGCGAAGTCGATCAGACGCTTGGAGAGGTCAGTCTCGGAGCTCTGGAGGTTGAGGATGACGGGGATCGAGTCCTTGAACTTGTCGGCGATCTGCTGAGCGTCGTTGAACGACTTGGGTACGACCAGGTGCACGCGCACGTCGCCGTTGGCGCGGCCGACGGGCTTGAGCACGGTCGTCGCGCGCCCGCCGCGCGCGACGCGGGTCTCCCCGGCGTCGTCGTCGGCAAAGATGTCGTCGAACTCGTCACGGCGACGGCGCAGCCGGCGTACGTTCGGCCGATCGCGATAGCGATCCTCGATCTGGGACTCGGGACCGCTCGCGCCGGCACGCGCGCCTGCTTCCGCGGCGTCGTCCTCGTCGTAGTCGTCGTGATACTCCTCGGCTAGGCCGAAGTACACGAGTGCGCTGTGCCAGGAGTCGCGGAAAGCCATCGGTGTAGATGCGTGTTCGCCCGGCGAACCGGATTCCCTGCTGATGCTAGTGATTCCCGGCGGCCCCGGGCTCGCGGCGTGAGCGTCAACTATAGAGAATCGTGCCGATTCGCACGATTGTGGCGCCCTCCTCGACCGCGACGAGGTAGTCCTGCGAGGTGCCCATCGACAGCTCGGCGAGACCGTGAGCGGCGGCGAGCTCGCGCACGGCGGCAAACCAGCGCCGACTGTCCTGCGCTTGCCGGGACAGTGGTGGCATCGTCATCAGGCCGGCGACCGGCACGGGCGAGCGTGCGATGAACGCGTCGACCTGCTCCGGGTCGATCCCCGCCTTGCCGGGCTCGCGCGCGATGTTGACCTCCAGCAGTACGCGCAGATCAGGGCGCGCGAGCGCCGCGTGGCGCTCGAGCTCGCGCAGGGCGGACTCGGAGGCCAGCGAATGAATCATGCGGACGTGGGGCACGATCGCGCGCACGCGCCTGCTCTGCAGTTGACCGATGAAATCCCAATCGAACAGAGCACCGTGCGCGGCCGCCTTCGCCTGCAGGTCCTGCGCGCGATTCTCCCCCACCAGGCGCACGCCGGCCTCGGCGAGCACCGCCAGCTCGTCGCCCGCGACGTACTTGGTGGCGGCGAGAATCTCCGGCTCACGGCGCGAGTCGGCTCGATCGAGGGTGGATGCCCGCGCACTCGCAGCCGCGATCTCCGCGCGAATGCGCTCGAGGTTCGCGCGAACGCGATCGACGCTCAGTCCGTGGATCAGCTCAACCATGCGATCCCCGCCTGACGACCCGCGCGCACGCCTTCACGCCGGTGCGAGAACAGGCGCGTGTCGCAGATCGTGCAGACGTCGGCGTGGCGAACGTCGCGAATGCCGGCGGCACGCAGACGTTCGTGGGCGATCGCGCGCAGGTCGAGATGGCCACGACGCCGGTCCCGGCCGAGCGCGCGCAGGGCGCCGAACGCCTCATGGACCTCACCTCCGACCTCGTAACAGCAGGCACCTGCCCCTGGGCCCACGATCGCGGCGATCGACGACGCCTCGCCGGCGAGCGCGCGAACGGCGCGCACGCCCTGCTCGAGCACGCCGGCGGAGAGCCCGCGCCACCCAGCGTGAACCATCGCCACGGCGCCGTCGCAGCCGAGCGCGACGGGCAGGCAGTCGGCGGCCATCACCATCATCCCGACCCCGCGTAGCGCGGTCGCGTGACCGTCGGCGTCGATCGGCAACGCCCGCCCACCGGCGCCTTGGAGGCGCTCGACCACGTGCACATCGGTCCCATGCACCTGGCGACTCGAACACAGCCAGCTCAGGCCGAGGCGCGCGCAGATCTCCTCCCGCCGGCGCATGCCGTGCTCGACACCGTCGCCGCCGCCGGTCGAGAGATTGCCGCAGGCGCCTGTCGTGAACAACGCGTGGCCGGCGCCCGGCAGCTCGAACAGGAGCTGCTCCTGCGACCCGTCGGCGCGCTCGCGCGAGGACAGAAGCGCTCGACCGGAGCCTCGAGCGCCGCGCGAAGCTCCGCCTCGCGTCCATCCTCGAGCTCGCCGTCGAGCTTGCGCGCCAGCGCTGCATCGAGACGCATGCCGAGTTGAGGTCCCGCGGGGATGCCGGCCGCGAGCAGATCGTCGCCGTTGATCGCGAGGCGCACGTGGCGCAACCGCGCCAGCCAGTCAGCCGCCTCGACGGTGACGTTCGCCGCCCGCTGCTCGCTGAGCGCGCCAGCCAGCGCGACCGCCTCGAGCGTGTGCGAGAACAGCGCGTCACGCAGCTGCGAGGGCGTCGAGGCGACCGCCATCGCCTCGACGAGCGCGGGCGCGGCGAGCGCGCTGCGCATGACTCGCTCACGCTCGGCGGCTGTGAACTCGAGCGCATCGAGCAGCTGACACATCGCTGGCTCCGGGTCGAGGACTCCGCTGTCGCTCAGTGCGAGCAGCAGCGAAGCCATCAGCAGCAGATCCGGTCTGCCGTCCGCGGGCAGCATCGCAAGCGCCCGAGTCGCGAGCCCTTCGTCCAGACGCAAGCTCGCCTCGAGCGCGCCCAGCACGCCAAGCTCGCTGAGTGCGGCGAGCGCCGCAACCGCGTCCGCTTCGCTCAGCGCGAGGCGCAGCTCGGCGCCGATGCGTGCCCTGGAGACGGTCGCGAGAGCGCCGTCAGCGAGCGCCTGCGCGGCGAGCTCGGCGGTACGTGACTCCACCGAGAAGCCGAGGCGCGCGCGATAACGAGCGAGTCGCAGCAGGCGCGTGGGATCGTCACGGAAGCTGTGCTCGTGCAGGACCCGAAGGCGTCCGGCGCGTAGGTCTTCCAGCGCATGCTCGACGGCCCGCAGCCGCCCTCTCGCGGAGCCGCCCAGCACGACTGAGATGGCATTGATGGTGAAGTCCCTGCGGGCGAGGTCCTGCGCGGCGCTGCCCGGGCGCACCCGCGGCAGCGCGCCCGGCGCCGGATAGGACTCAGCGCGCCGCGCGGCGAGGTCGATCCGCCCCTGCTGCCACACGATGACGGCCGTACCGAAGCGCTCGTGCAGGGTCGTGCTCGCGCCCAGCAGCTGGGCGAGCTCGCGTGCGAGCAGTGGCGCCTCGCCGGCCACGACGACGTCGAGCTCACGCGGCGAGCACCCGCGCATCAGATCGCGCACCGCGCCGCCGACGAGCGCAAGGTCCTCATGCTCGTCGGCAAGCAGCAGCAACTCCGGACCGCCGGGCTGTGCTGCCATGGCCGCCAGCACCTGATCGCCGCCGGCGAGGAGGCTCTCGCTCATGCTCTGCATCCGCTGCCAGCCACGCTCAGCTCACGCGCACGGGTATCCCGGCCGCGGCCAGATGCGCCTTCGCCTCGGCGACGGTGTGGCGGCCGTAATGGAAGATCGACGCGCACAGGACGGCGTCGGCGCCCGCCGCGAGCGCCTGCGCGAGATGATCCAGCTCGCCGGCTCCACCGGAAGCGATCACGGGCACGCTGACGGCCTCGCTGACAGCCCGTGTGAGCGGCAGGTCGTAACCGTCGCTGGTGC
>JASLHP010000391.1 GCA_030149625.1 Solirubrobacteraceae bacterium | reverse complement strand
GGCGAGCCCACGTCGGTGGAGTTCTGCCACCGCGAGGGCCTGAACTACGTCAGCTGCTCGCCCTACCGCGTGCCGATCGCGCGCGTCGCGGCCGCCCTGGCGGCGATCGCCACGGCGCCCTGAGCGCTCAGCGCCCGGCCGCGCGGCGGTAGCGGGCGACGGCCAGCGGCGCGAACACGACGATGATCGCGAGCGCCCAGACGACGGCTCCCCAGACGTTGTTGCCGGCCGGCGCGCCGAGCCACAGCGAACGCATCGCGTCGACCGTGATCGTGAACGGGTTGACTTCGGCGAAGTCGCGCAGAACCGTCGGCATCGAGCTGACCGGCACGAACGCCGAGGAGATGAACGTCAGGGGAAAGACGGCGATGAACCCGACCGAGTTGGCCGCCTCCGCCGAGGAGACGAGCATGCCGAGGAACGCGAACACCCACGAGAACGCATAGCCGAACAGCAGCAGCAGACCGCCGCCGGCGATCGCCTCGGCCACGCCTGTGTGAAAGGAGAAGCCGATGATCAACCCGGTGATCACGAGGATCGACGCCGACAGCCCGTTCGTGACGACGTCGGCGAGCGTGCGCCCCGCGAGCACCGCCGGGCGCGCCATCGGCAGCGAGCGGAAGCGATCGATCAGGCCCTTGTGCAGGTCCTCGTTGAGGCCGAGCGCGGTGACGAACCCGCCGAACGCGATGTTCTGCACGATGATGCCCGGGATCAGGAAGTCGGCGTAGCTGAAGCCGGGCGTCTTGATCGCGCCCCCGAACACGTAGCGGAACAGCAGCACGAACATGATCGGCTGCACCGTGAACGCGACCAGCAGCTCGGGCGCGCGCGGCAGCCGCACGAGGTTGCGCTCGGCGATCACGAGCGTGTCCGTGAACAGCCGCCTCACGAAGCCGCCTGCTCGTCCTCGGCCGCTTCCGCCGCGTGGCCGGTCAACGACATGAACACGTCGTCGAGCGTCGGGCGCCGCAGCGCGATGTCCTCGACGCCCACGCCGGCATCGTCCAGCCGCCGCACGGCCTCGACGATCGCACCACCGCGACGGCGCACGCCGACCGTCACCAGGTCGCCGTCGATGCCGGGCGGCTCGTCCGCCATCGACGCGAGCGCGTCGACCGCGGCCCGCGCGCGCGACGCCTCGTCGAGGCGGATCTCCAGGCGCTCGCCGCCGACGCGATCCTTGAGCTCGTCCGGCGTGCCTTCCGCGATCACCTCGCCGTGGTCGATCACCGCGATCTTGCTCGCGAGCCGATCGGCCTCATCCAGATACTGCGTCGTCAGCAGCACGGTCGTGCCGTCGGCCACGAGCCCCTCGATCGTCTCCCAGAGCTGCAGCCGGCTGCGAGGATCGAGCCCCGTCGTGGGCTCGTCGAGGAACAGCACCGGCGGCTTTGCGACGAGCGCCGCCGCGAGGTCGAGGCGCCGGCGCATGCCGCCCGAGTACGTCTTCGCCGGCCGCTTGGCGGCGTCGACCAGCTCGAAGCGCTCGAGCAGCTCCTGGCCGCGCCGCTTCGCCTTCGAGCGCGGCTCGCCGTACAGGCGCCCGACCATCGTCAGGTTCTCGAGCCCTGTCAGGTTCTCGTCGACGGCTGCGTACTGGCCGGCGAGCCCGATGCGCTCGCGCAGCTTCGCCGCGTCGCCGACGACGTCCAGTCCCGCGACGCGCGCGCTGCCGGCGTCGGGCCGCAGCAGCGTCGTGAGGATGCGGATGATCGTCGTCTTGCCGGCACCGTTGGGCCCGAGGAGGCCGAGCACGGTTCCGGGCGCCACGTCGAGATCGACGCCGACGAGCGCCTTGACCGAGCCATAGGACTTGACGAGCCCGCGCACGCTGACAGCTGCCGCCGCCTCGCCGTCTGCTCGCGGCGCCGGAGGCTGGTCTACGTCGGCTGCGGCGTCGGACGGCACCGAGAGGAATCTAGCGAGCCGCCGCCGGCGCCGGCTGGCGGTGTGCCCGAGGCGGCGGTTGAGCGAGCGCACCGCGGGTAAAGCCCTGTCAGCCTCGGCGTGCGCGAGAATGCCTCGCACCGTTCGTGTCTCGCACGCTTCGCTCGCCTCGCCCAGCGCCCTGACTTTGACCGATCCTCACCACACCCCCGCCGCCGCCTGGGTGGTGGACTTCGCCGACGGCTCGCGCGCGATGCGCGATCTGCTGGGCGGCAAGGGCGCGAACGTCGCGGAGATGACACGCGTGCTCGGCGCCACGCGCGTGCCTGGCGGCTTCACGATCACGACCGAGGCGTGCGTCGCATACATGCGCGGCGCGGGCGTTTTCCCGGAAGGCCTCGAGCGCGAGGTCGCGGACGCGATCGAGCGGCTCGAGACGCAGGCGGGCAGGCGCCTGGGAGACCCGGCGGATCCGCTGCTGGTGTCCGTGCGCTCGGGGGCGCGCGAGTCGATGCCGGGAATGCTCGACACCGTTCTCAACCTCGGGCTCAACGACGCGACGGTGATCGGGCTGGCGCAGCGCACGGACAACGAGCGCTTCGCGTGGGACTCCTACAGGCGCTTCGTGCAGATGTACGGCAACGTCGTGCAGGGCGTGCCGGGCGAGCGCTTCGAGCACGCGATCGCGGCGCGCAAGGCAAAGCAGGGCGTGACGCTCGACACCGAGCTCGACGTCGAGTCGCTGGTCGCGCTCACGCGCGAGTTCCAGAGCTTCTACGAGCTTCCAGCCGACCCCCGCGAGCAGCTCGCGCACGCGATCCGCGCGGTGTTCGACTCCTGGCAGGGCGAGCGCGCGGTCGCCTACCGGCGCATCAACCGCATCCCCGACGAGTGGGGCACGGCGGTCAACGTTCAGCAGATGGTGTTCGGCAATCTCGGCGAGAGCAGCGGCAGCGGCGTCGCGTTCTCTCGCGACGAGCTGACCGGCGCGCCCGAGCCCTCTGGGGACTTTCTCGCGAACGCGCAGGGCGAGGACGTCGTCTCCGGCGTGCGCACGCCGCGCGACATCCGCGAGCTGCGCGCGTGGCTGCCGGACGTTCACGAGCAGCTGATGGAGATCTTGAGGACGCTGGAGCGCCACTACGGCGACATGCAGGACACCGAGTTCACCGTCCAGGAGGGGCGTCTGTACATGCTGCAGACACGCAACGCCAAGCGGCCGGCGCAGGCCGCCGTGCGCTTCGCGGTCGACGCGGTCGGTGAGGGCCTGTTGGATCGCGAGCAGGCGATCGCCACGATCGACCCCTCGACGCTCGACGCGCTGCTGCACCCGACGTTCGACCCGAGCGCCGACTACGAGGTGATCGCCACCGGCGTGGCCGCCTCTCCGGGCGCGGCCAAGGGCGAGATCGCGCTGAGCGCCGCCGACGCCGTGAGCGCGGCTGAGGAAGGACGCGACGTGATCCTCGTGCGCTCGTTCACCGAGGCCGACGACGTCGCCGGCTTCTTCGCGGCGCGCGGCATCCTCACGAGCGAGGGCGGCAAGGCGAGCCATGCCGCGCTCGTCGCCCGCGGCATGGGCCGCCCGGCGGTCACCGGCGCCGCGGACGTGCAAGTCGACGCGCGGCTCGGCGAGGTCCGCGTGAACGGCCACGTCCTGCACGCGGGCGATCGGATCGCGATCGACGGTAGCCACGGCCGGATCACGCTGGAGGACGTGCCGCTGGTCGAGCCGGAGGTCTCCGCGCAGTTTCAGACGGTGCTCTCGTGGTGTGACGAGCTGCGCACGCTCGGCGTGCGGGCCAACGCCGACACGCCGGCCGACGCCGTCAAGGCGATCGAGCTCGGCGCCGAGGGCATCGGCCTGTGTCGCACCGAGCACATGTTCCTCGGCGAGCGCCAGCCGCTCATGGCGGCGGTGATCATGGCCGAGGACGACCGCGCGCGCACGGATGCGATCGAACGGCTGCGGCCGCTGCAGGAGGCCGACTTCGAGCAGATCCTCACGGCGGTCGGCGCTCGCCCGGTGACGGTGCGCCTGCTCGACCCGCCGCTGCACGAGTTCCTCCCCCACCCGTCCGACATGCCCGAGGGCTCGCCGGCGCGCAAGCGCGTGGAACAGCTGCAGGAGTCCAACCCGATGCTCGGCACGCGCGGCGTGCGTCTCGGGATCCTGTTCCCGGAGCTGTACGAGATGCAGGTGCGCGCGCTGTTCGCCGCCGCCGCGCGGCTGCCTGGCGCGCGGATCGAGGTGATGGTGCCGCTCGTCGCCTACGAGCGCGAGCTCGAGCTGATGCGCGCGCTGATCGAGCGCGTCGCCGCCGAGCACGCGCACGCCGATTACCTGATCGGCACGATGATCGAGCTGCCACGCGCGTGCTTCCAGGCGGACCAGATCGCGCGCGACGCGGACTTCTTCTCGTTCGGCACCAACGATCTCACGCAGACGGCGCTCGGCTTCAGCCGCGACGACATCGAGGGCCGCGTGCTCGGCCGCTACATCGACGTGAAGATCCTCGACCGCTCGCCGTTCGAGACGCTCGACACGCCCGGCGTCGGGCAGATGGTGCGCATGGGCGCGTGGCTGGGACGCAAGACGCGGCCCGACTTGAAGCTCGGCGTGTGCGGCGAGCACGGCGGCGACCCCGACTCGATCGACTTCCTGCACCACTCGGGCATCGACTACGTGTCGTGCTCGCCCTACCGCGTGCCGATTGCCCGCGTCGCGGCCGCGCAGGCGGTGATCCGCTCGCGCTGAGCCGGCTCAGCCGGCCGCAGCCGTCCACTTGCAGAGCAATACTCCAGAGTGATACTCTGCTCCGATGACAGCGATCGACACCCGGCGCCGCATCCTCGACGCAGCCCTGAGGCGCTTTCTCGAGGACGGCTACGAGCAGACCACGATCGCGCTCATCAGAGACGACAGCGACGTGTCCAACGGCGCTCTGTTTCACCATTTTCCCTCCAAGGAGGCGATCGCGGACGCGCTGTATGTGGAGGCGATGGCGTCTTTCCAAGAGGGCCTGTGGGAGCTGATCCGCGGCCGGCCGCGCTCCCTTCGCGCCGCCGTGCGCGGCACGGTCGGGCATCAACTGGCCTGGGTCGAGCAGCACGCCGAGCTCGCGCGCTTCGTTTACATGCGCGGCCACCTCGACTGGGACTCGCCCGCGAACGTCGAGCTGACGACGCGCAATCGCGATCTTGGCGCGGCTTTCGGCGAGTGGATGCGACCGCTCGTGGACCGCGGCGAGGTCAGGCCCGCCTCGATGCTCGTGGTCTCCGCGCTCGTGAACGGGCCCGCGCATGCGCTCGCCCGTCGCTGGCTCGCCGGCCATCTCGATCGGACGCCATCGACGTTCACCGACGAGCTCGCGGACGCGGCCTGCGCCGCGCTGAGCGGCACACGTGTGCGCACACGACCTGCGCCGACTGTCCTGCGCCAGCGCGGCCGCGTGACGCTCGAGCTCGTCGCGGCCGGCGGCGACGTGCTCGCGCAAGGCCAGGCCATCACCGAGCTGGTCCCGCTCGAATCGAGCGCCAAAGCCAGCTGAAGGAGAGCTCATGACAGCACCGACATCGACCGCGGCGAATCAATTCGCGCTGCCAGCGCCGGCTGATGAGATCCTCGAGCAAGCGCGCGAGCTCGCGGCGCGTTTCGCCGGGCAAGCGCGAGAGATCCGCCTGCACGGGCTCGAACACGACGAGATCCACCCACAGCTTTGGCGGGAGTTCAGCGAGCGCGGCTGGCCCGGCCTGGGCCTACCGCCAGAGCTGGGCGGCACCGACGGTGGGCTGCTGGGTGCCTGCGTAGCGCTCGAGACGCTCGCCGCTTCCAATCTCGTGCTGTGGATGCCCGTCCTCTCCACGGCGATCGCCCACGCGATCGCGACGGTCGGCCCCGCCAAGGCACAAGAGCAGTGGCTGGAGCGCGTCGCATGCGGCCGCGCGCACCTGGCGACAGCCGTCACAGAGCCCGAGATCGGTCACAACGTCTTCAGGAGCAAGACGACCGTCCGCCGCGATGGCGAGCGCTTCATCCTCAACGGCCGCAAGGGCGTCACCTCGGGCATCGAGGTCGCTGAGCGCATCCTCGTGCTCGGCCGCGTGCCAGGCGAGCGCGAGGCGGGCGCGCCGCCGCGATTCACCACGGTGCTGGTCGACCCGCACGCGCGGGGACTGACCCGCGAGGAGCTGCCGATGGGCGGGCGCGAGGGTGTTCGGCAATGGCAGATCGCGCTCGACGACGTCGAGGCTCCCCTCGATGCGCTCGTCGGCGTCGAGGGTCAGGGCCTGCTCACGCTGTGGCCGTTCACGCACGTCGAGCGGATCCTCACGGCTGCGCTGTGCGTCGGCAGCGCCCGCTACTGCATAGCGCGTGCGCTCGAGCGCGCCGGCGAGCGCACGATCTTCGGACAGCGGCCGATCGGCGCCGAGCAGGCGATCCAGCACCCGCTCGCGCGCTTGCACGCCCGCGCTCAAGCAACGCAGCTGCTCGTACACCGCGCCGCGGCGTGCTTCGACGCCGGCGCCGACCATCTGGTCCTCGCCGGCGAGGCGAACAGGGCCAAGCTGCTCAGCGCCGACGTGTTGTTCGACGCCGCCGACCACGCACTGCAGACGCTGGGCGCCGAGGCCTGGGATCAGCGACAGGGAATGGTCGATGTGTTCCTCGACGCGCGTCTGTCGCGCT
This sequence comes from Solirubrobacteraceae bacterium, assembly GCA_030149625.1. The sequence goes on along the minus strand of JASLHP010000391.1, from coordinate 540 downwards.
CCGGGCCCGTCTCCCAGGAGCTCGCGCTCAACTTCATCGCTCAGCACGTGCTCGGCCTGCCCAGCCACCGCTGATCCTCGCGCCCTAAGCTACGGTGCTCGAAGCAGGGCACCGCAGCCGTCGATCCGCGCAGATTGGAGAGCTCTATGGGTTTTGACCAGTACCACGAGCCGCCGGAGGAGCTGCCCGCCGAGACGCGGACGTTCGCGCGCATGTGCGCATCGCTCACCGAGGAGGCCGAAGCGATCGGCTGGTACCAGCAGCGCCTGGCGGTCGAGACCGACGAGGAAGCGCTCGCGATCATGCGCGACGCGCAGGGTGAGGAGTTCAAGCACTTCAGCATGGACCTCGAGTTCCTGCTGCGCCGCACGCCGCTGTGGCGCGAGATCGCCAAGGGCATCCTGTTCCAGGCCGGCGACGTCGTCGAGCACGGCGAGGAGTCCGAGGCGCGCGCGACAGGCGCGTCCGCCGATTCCCAGCGAGCCGCCCGCGCTCGAGCCCGCGCGCGGCTCGTCGGAGGCGCTCGCGCCTGTCGCGCGC
>JASLHP010000355.1 GCA_030149625.1 Solirubrobacteraceae bacterium | reverse complement strand
GCCGTCCACGCCGGCTGGCGACTGCTGAAGCTCGCCGGCATCGAACCGGATGGCTTCGTCGCCCCCGCGTACGCCTACACACCGGCTCTACGCGACACGCTCAAGCTCAGATTCCGCTGGTGGGCGGGCCTGTTGCGCCTGTACACCTCCACACATCCCGTCCGCAGCGGCCGCGAGCCACTGGCCCCCGCGTGGAGCCTCGCCTCGACCGGGCTTCTGGGCCGCACCATATCGCCGCCCCTGCTGCGATTCGGGTCGCTGCTACCGATGAGCACACTGCGCCTCGACCTGCACCCCGCCGACCTGCAGCACCCGCGCCATATGATGGCGCTCGAGTGGGTCCTGCAACGAGCTGGATCGCGCCGCACCGCGATCACCTACCAAGAGCTCGCCGGCATCTGAGCTCGGGCGCCGCCCGAGAGCGACGGTCGAGCCCGCCACCAGTCAGACGGGGCAGTCAGACGGGCAGACATAAGACACGGACGAGCCCCACCATTCGGCAGCGATGAGCCTGCCGGCTCATTTTGATCAACCGGATTATCACGGGATTTTCACAAGGGGCGCTGGAACAATTTTCTAAGGTGTTTGGCCGTGAAGCCATCCCGAGGATCCGATTCTTCCCTGTCCTTTGGAGGCCGTGGAGCCGCACCGGACGAGCCGAGCTCGCCCCAGCGCGCGGGGTGAGAAGAGATGAGGTACCGCGAGCGAGCTGTCGACGTCTTCATCCGCAAGCTCCGCGACAAGCTCGCCCTGGCCGCACCGAGCGGAAGTTCTCCGGCTGGCTCACGAGCTCAGACCCCGCGAACCCGCCCTTCTGGAAGTTGCTGTAGACCGTGACGTCTGCAGTGTTTCGGGGAGCGGCACAGCCGGGAGCGGCACAGCCGGGAGCGGCACAGCCGGCACCGGCACGGGATTGGGTTCTCCCGTCTGGGGATTACCGGTCGCGCCTTCGCTGACTCCGGCGGTCAGCCCGTCGAGCTTGCTCGCGTTCTTCGCCATCGACACCGTGGGTAACCGAAACATCGCGCTCGCCCCCGGCGACGCAGTGGCTGGCCCGAACCCGCGAAGCGCTGCGCTGGGATGACCCTGGAGGCTCAGCCGTTCGCGGCCTTCGCCAAGAACATCGCCGGTTCGAACGAACTCACGCCCGAGAGTCCCGCGTAGCCGAGGTGCGGCAGCCCGAACAAGTCCTCGATCGTGCGCAGCAGCGAGAAGTGGTCGTACTGTTCCGAGCTCGTCGTCGCACCCTTCACATACGGCGAGAGCAGCAGCGCACCGACGGCGCCGCCGCCCTTGGGCGCACCGGCCAGCGTCTTCGCGGGAGCGTTCGGGAACAGCGGCTGGCCGCAGCACGAGCTCGAGTCCGCCAGCGAGCCGCTCGACGGCGCCTCATCGACGGTGATCACCAGCAGCCCGCTTTCCTTGTAAGCCTTGGAGCCGGTGATCTCGGGGACGACCTGCTTCAGGAATGTTTCCGCCGGCGCCATCCCCGCCGGCGCTCCCGCCGTGCACGGCGTCGGATTGCCGTCGTGGCAGCGGTCGGGAACGATGTAGGAGAAGCTCGGCGTGCGCTGGGCGCTCGCCAGATCGCCCTTCAAGCCGGCAAGGCCGACGTCGTCGCCGGCGCATTCTGGCGAGTCGAGGATCGCGTCGAAGTACACGAATGGGTTGCGGAAGGTCGCGTACGGACCAGCGCTCGCGGTCTGGTCGGCGGTCGGGTCCGTTTGGCCGAGGGTCGGGTGCGCGCACGCTCCCTGCGCGCTTCCCGTTTCGTCGGTTCCCTGCACGTAGGCCCGCCACGTCAGGTGCTCGGCGGCGAGCTGACCGGGAAGCGTCTGCGTCGAGCGCGGATACACGCAGCCGGCGCCAAGCACCTGTTCGTCGGGTCCCGTCCCGGTGGGAGCGACTTCTGTGTAGTCCGGGCAGTTGGCCGCGGTTTCCGCGGTCGGCCCTTGACCGCTGATCAGCGCCATCCCATCCGCGAGCTCCTCATGCGCGATCGCGTCATAGCGCACGAGCAGCTCGCCCTTGCGCTCCAGGGTTGCGGACAGGTAGGGAGCCGTCGAGGACGGGCCGAACACGGACGCGTACGGCTCGTCGGAGAGCATGATCACGAACACGTGCTTGATCGGCGGGAGCGTCTTGGCGGGCCCGCTCGCGGCGGATTTCGAGCTCCCCGAGGAACCGGAGCCCGACCCGGAGCCACCAGCACCCGAATGGGAGCTGCCGGAGCCGGGCCGCGAGCCGCTCGAGCCCGTCGAGGGCGTTGCCGGCGCTTCGGATTTGGCGCCCGAGGCCGTTGGCGTCGCTTCCGGTTCGGTTGGGGGCGGTTCGCTCGCGGCCGAGGCCGACGATTCCGGGTCAGACGCTTCCGTGCCAGACGACGCGGAGCCGCCAGAGCTCGCGGTGGCCGCCGCCGGGAGCTCCAGCTTCAGCGGCGAGCGCGCCGCGGCCAGCGAGTCCGCCACGCGCGAGCGAGCCACGTTGCCCATCAGGATCCCGAAAGCGAGGAACGCCAGCACCAGGAGCGCACAGACGCGCGCGGACGGAAGCCGCAAGCCGCCGCTGCGCGGCGCCGCGCCGTCGCCCGGCGTCCGCGCGTCCGGGAAGGCCTGTGCGGGCACACTCCCCGCGTCACCGCCACCGCCAGCACGGACATCGGCCTCACGCGCGCGCCGCAGCAGCTCTTCCAGTTGCACGCTGCGTGACCCCGAGCGCGCGCCGCAGGCAACGCAGTAGCGCTGGTCGCCGGCGAGCGGCGAGCCGCAGTCAGCGCACGCCTGGGGGCGCTCGCCGTCGATCGCCGACGCTCCTATGACTCGGAGCTCGCCGTGCCGCTCGGCAGGCGCTCCATCAGGGTCGTCCCGCACTGCCAGCAGTACAGCGCGCCGCGACTGTGTGGCGCGCCGCACGCCGGGCAGCTGCCGGCCACGCCGTCGGACTCCGTCTGCAGCAGGCGCTCCACCTCGGCCAGCTCGGCATCTCGTTCCTGCAGCAGCGCGGCTCGGCGTACGAGCACGTCGAGACGGAAGTGATCGCGGATCGCCATCTCGTACGCCAGCCCACCGAGATCCCAGTGCAGCTCCATCACCTCCTCGGCCAGCGCGTCGCGCCGGCGCCGCAGATCCGGTGGGCTCGGCGCGACGGGCGCACTGAGCTGCTCCATCTCGTCCTCCTCGATCGTGTCGCGAAGAATGCCCATGCCCCTAGCCGGTTTCGACGACGTCGGGAAGGCTCTTGGACTTTTCCTCGTAGCTTTTGCCTTTCGCGCCTTTGAGGCTTTTCAGCACGGTGGACGGCGCGGGGTGACTCTCGCTGCTGGCGCCGCCGGGCGAGGACGGAGATGCCGAACCGCTGCCGGCGGAGCCCGAGCCACCGTTGGCGACCTTGATCACCTTGGCCGACGGGAAGCTCTGCTTCACGCCCGCGAGCGCTTTTTGGGCTTCGGCCTGCGTGTTGTAGACGCCCGAGTAGATCACGTAGCTGCCGGCCGTGAGGCTCGTGAATTCTTCGGAGGCGAGCGCGCCCACCGCCTTGGCTCCCTTGGCGCTCGCCGCCGACTTGGCGGCTTGCACCGCGCTTACCGTCGTGCCCGATGCCAACGTCTGCAGCTGCACGGTGTAGCCATTCGTCCCGGACGGCCAGCTGCTCGTGAACGTGGCTTCGGCGGCGGGGCTCGACGAGCTGCCGGGCGACGCCGGCCCCGCGACGGTGATCACTTGGGGCGGAGTCGCCGCGGGCTTGGCCTGACCCGAGCGGCCGATCAGCACGCCAACGCCCATCGCCAGCAGCAGCACGCCCACGCCCGCGATCACCGTCAGCGTGCCGTTGCGCCCCAACGCACCGCTTCCGGTAGGCACAACCGCGGCCGGTGGTATCGGTGGCACCGCCGGCGGCTTGCTCGCCTCAGACTCGGCGCCGACTTGCGGCTCGCCCCGCAGGATGCTGCTCATCGGCGTGCAGCGCACGCCGCACTCCAGGCAGTAGCGCTGGTCGCCGGCCAGCGCCGCGCCACAGTTGGCGCAGTGCGCGTCTGGCTGCGGTGTGCTTGCGCTCGGTTCGGTGGACAGGGTGGCTACCTTTGTGTCTGCGTCGCTGGCGACGGGAGTGATCGCGCGGGGACACCCGGCAATGCGGGCACCAGCTGCGCGACTCTGCTGAGCGTATCGTCGGGCCGCGAGCCTCCCGTGGCGTGACGATTTTGTGAAGGCCGCCCAGCCATGTCAGCTGCGCGGCCGGCTCCAGGCGCTTGGCTCGCACCGAGAAGCTGGGGGCCACGCCTGGGGCCACGCCTGGTCGCCGACGCGGGGCCACGCCTAGTCGCCGACGCGGGGCCACACCTGGTCGCCGACGCGGGGCCACACCTGGTCGCCGACGCGGGGCCGCGCCTGGTCGCCGACGCGGGGCCGCGCCTGGTCGCCGACGCGGGGCCGGGCTCGGCTGGGGTCGGCTCGATATCGTCCGCGCCGGCTCGATATCGTCGGCCGAGAGCGACCCGGCTGACCGCATCGAATCGGCCCCGGGCGGTTTCTACGGATCGAGCACACGAGCGGTGTCGGGAGTCTACGTGCATGCGAAGGGCGCCCGAGACCACCGAGCAGAAGGGGTTCGCACATGAGCAGTCACAGGACCAAGCGCATCGCGACGTTGCCGGCGTTCGCGCTGGCCTGTCTCGCGCTGATGCCGGTGCTCGCCTCGCGCGCGGCGGGTGACGCCAGGACCACGCCCGGCCCGCCGCTCGTGTCGATCGCGGCGGCGCACGTGAGCGGAACCACGGCGACGCTCTCGGGGAGCATCGATCCGCGTACCTACGCCACGACCTACTACTTCCAGTACGGCCCCAGCAGCGCCTTCGGCCAGCAGACAGCCTCGGCCACGATCGCCGCCGGCAGCACCGCGACGGTCAAAGTCAGCCAGACCGCCGGCGGCTTCCTGAACGGCTACCACTACCGCCTCGTGGCCGTCAACACGCAGGGCCAGAGGAAGGAAAGCCGGGAACGCGTCTACACCGTCACGCCAACGAAGAAGAAGGCCGCGTTCGTGCTGCCGAAGACGTTTGCGCCGATCCCGCTCGGCGGCACGTTCGTGCTCGGCGGCACGCTCACGGGGACAGGGAACGCCGGTCGCGCGATCGTGCTGCAGGCGAGCCCCTACCCCTACACGGCGCCATACACGAACGTCGGCGCGCAGATCCTCACCGGCCCGACCGGAGCGTTCTCGTTCCGCGTCGCGAACCTCATGGGCGCCACCAAGTTCCGCGTCGCGACCGTCGGCGCGCCGCCGGTCGTGAGCCGCGTCGTCCCCGAGCAGGTCACCGTGCGCGTGGTCCTCAAAGCACGGTCGGCCGGCCACGGCGGTCTCGTGCGCCTGTATGGCACGGTGACGCCCGCGGAGGTCGGCGCGAAGGTCTTCATCGAGCTCGAAAAGACGCCCAAGCCGAAAGACGAAAAGCCGGGGAAGCTCGAAAAGCCCGAAAAGCCCGGACGAGCAGAAAAGGAAAAGGGCGAAAAGCCTCCCGCCTTCGCCACCAAGTTCGACACGAAGGTCAAGCGCGCAACGCGGACGATCTCGCGCTTCAGCGTCGTCGTGAGCGTACGGCAGACAGGTCACTACCGCGCGTTCGTGCAGGTCGCGGCGGGCGCGCTCGGATCGGGCGGCAGCTCGACCGTGCTTCTGCACGCTCCGAGCACGAAGAGCAGGAAGAAGAAAGCGAAGGGCTGAGCCGAGCCGTCGCTCGAGTCAGCCCGTGGACGGCGTCGAGATCAGGCCGCGGGCGACGAGCAGCTCCAGAACGCGCTCCACCTCTTCCTCGACCGTTTCGCGGAAGCTGCCGAGCACGAGATCGGGCTGCGCGGGCGCCTCATAGGGCGCGCCCACCCCCGTCATGCCGGCGAGCTCGCCCGAGCGCGCGCGCGCGTACAGCCCCTTGGGATCGCGCTGCTCGCACAGCTCCAGCGGAGCATCGACGAAGATCTCGAGGAAGCCGAGGTCGTCGACCTCGTGCAGCGCCGCCGCCGCCTGCCGGTCGGCCGCGTAGGGGCTGACGAGGCTGACGAGCGCGATCGTGCCGGCCTCGGCGAGCAGCCTCGCGACGTGCGCTGTGCGACGCACGTTCTCTTTGCGTGCGATCTCGTCGAAGCCGAGGTCGCCGTTGAGACCGTGGCGCAAGTTGTCGCCGTCGAGCAGGAACGCCGGCTGGCCGGCCTGCAGCAACCGCTCCTCGACCGCCGCGGCGACCGTCGACTTGCCCGCCCCGGGCAGGCCCGTGAACCACAGCGTCGCACCGCCGTGGCCGAGCGATTGCCAGCGCAGCTCGCGCGTCGTGCGCGTTCCCTGCCAGCGCACGTTCGGGCTGCGCTCGCTCTTCGTCTCGGCGGCCGCCGACTGCGTCGCGCCGTCGACCTCGGTGTCGAGGATCACGCCGGCGGCGACCGTGTCGTTGCTCGCCTCGTCGATCACGATCAGGCTGCCGGTGATGCGATTGCGCCGGTAGGAGTCGAATACCAGCGGCGAGCTCAGCTCCATGTTCACGCGCGCGAGGTCGTTGAGCTCGAGCGTCGTCGCGCTCTCGTCGCGCCTGAGCGTCTCGACGTCGATCCGGTAGCGGATGTCGACGTTGCCGAGCGTCGCCGAGCGCGTCGTGTGCTTGACGAGATAGCGGCGAGCCGAGCTGAGCGGCTGCTCGGACATCCAGCACAGCAGGCACTCGAAGCGCCTGGAGACCGTCGGCTGGTTGTGCGTGCGCACGATCGTCGAGCCGCGTCCGACGTCGATGTCATCGCTCAGGCGCAGCGCGACCGACATCGGCGTGAACGCCTCCTCGATCGGACCCTCGTAGGTGTCGATGCCCGCGATCGTCGTGCGCTGCCCACTCGGCAACACGACGACCTCATCGCCTTGGCGGATGATCCCGCCGGCCAGCTGTCCGGCGTAGGCGCGGTAGTCGACGAGCTCGGTGGACTGCGGCCTGATCACCCACTGCACCGGGAAGCGCACGTCGATCAGGTTGCGATCGGAGGCGATGTGAACGTGCTCGAGGTGGTACAGCAGCGGCGGCCCCTGGTACCACGGCATCGACTGCGAGCGCTCGACGACGTTGTCGCCGAGCAGCGCCGAGATCGGGATGAAGGTCACGTCCGGCAACTCCAAGCGCGCCGCGAACGTGTCGAACTCCTCGACGATCGCGTCGAACGCGGCCTCGTCGAACGCGACGAGGTCCATCTTGTTGACACACACGACCACGTGCGGGATGCCCAGCAGCGAGGCGATGAAGGCATGGCGCTTGGACTGGGAGAGAACGCCCTTGCGCGCGTCCACGAGCACGATCGCGAGATCCGCTGTCGAGGCGCCCGTGACCATGTTGCGCGTGTACTGCTCGTGACCCGGTGTGTCGGCGATGATGAAGCGCCGCTGGGCCGTGGCGAAGTAGCGGTAGGCGACATCGATCGTGATGCCCTGCTCGCGCTCGGCGCGCAGGCCGTCCGTCAGCAGCGATAGATCGACGAACTCGTGCCCCATCTGCCGGCTGGTCTGCTCGACGTGCGCCAGCTGGTCGGCGAGCACCTGCTTGGAGTCGTACAACAGCCTGCCGATCAGCGTGCTCTTACCGTCGTCGACAGACCCCGCCGTGGCAAAGCGCAGCAGGTCCACCGAATGCTCGTTCAAGCGCGGGCGCGGGCCCGTCTCACCGTTCGTGGCGGGCGCGCTCGCATCGACTGCAACGGCACCGCCCACCTGCCCCCCGTTGCGGTCAGCCATGTCCATTAAGCCAGGATAGCGTAGCCCATTTGACAGTACGTATTGTCATATCTGCGACTGGTCGCGCAAGCATCGAGTCGATGCGCGGGTGTGGGCGCGCGAGCTGATCGCGCGTGCATTTCACGATTTCCTCGCTCGCTTGCGAACCAGGTGGACGGTACTTGCCTGTGCCTTGCCGTGCACGGGAGCTGACACCAGGATCGTCACGCGTGCAGCCAAACGACCGCGGTCGGCCCGCAAGCGCGCGCGTCCGCGAGCGTTGAGTCCTACCGTGACGAGCTTGCTGGCGCCCGCGACGATCGCGAACTTGGCTGTGCCGATAACTACCGTCTTGTAGCGCCTGCCGGCGTGGCCCGCCAGCTTCACCCTCAAAGCGAGCGTCAGTCGGCCGCGACACACGAGCGGTCCCTTGGCGCCCCGCCAGATCAGCCTCAAGCTCGCGCGGCCGCGCTTTCGCACCGCGATGCTCTTGCCCAGCAACGTCACGGCACAGTTGGGAGTCGCGCTCGCGCCGAACGACAGCACCGCGCCCTGGCCGGCGCCGCTCGTGGTCGTGCTGCCACGATTTTCGACAGCACTTTCTACGGTCACCGTGGTTTCCGTTTCGTTACCCGTTTCACGATGGCCTGTTTTTTTGGCCACGAATGTGAACAGGTCGCTCGCGCCGGTGGCGCTCGTCGCTCCCGGCGCGCTCACGGTCACGTCAACGGATCCCGCACCCTCTTTCGGCGAGATCGCCGCGATCGAGGTTCCTTGCGAATTAACCTTG
>JASLHP010000312.1 GCA_030149625.1 Solirubrobacteraceae bacterium | reverse complement strand
GCAGGCGGCGCTCGACACGCCCGCGCAATGCGGCACATACGGCACCGCGCAGGGGTTCTCCTCCGACTTCACCTCGTGGGCGAGCCCGATTGTGTCAGGCGCCTTCCCGACAGCCGAATTCGGGCTCGTCGAAGGTCCCGGCGGCGGCGCCTGCCCGTCTTCGCCGTTGCCGTTCAGCCCGACGATGGTGGCGGGTGCGACCACGGATCACGCGGGTGGTTTCACGAACTTCAGCCTGCTGCTGGAACGCGGCGATGGGCAGCAGCGCATCGAAAGGCTGCAGTTCAAGGCGCCCGAGGGGCTCGCGGGGATGATCAGCGCGGTGCCGTTGTGCGGCGAACCGCAGGCGGCTGAGGGCACGTGCCCGTCCTCCTCGCAGGTCGGTCACGCGATCGTCTCGTCAGGTCCGGGGCCGTATCCGCTCGTGATTCCCCAGCCGGGCGAGCCGGAATCGCCGATCTATTTGACGGGGCCGTACAAGGGCGCCTCGTTTGGGCTGTCGATCGTCACGCACGTGCTGGCGGGTCCGTTCAACCTCGGGACGATCGTGACGCGAGCGAAGATCGAAGTCGACCCGCGGACCGCACAGCTGACGATCACGACCGATCCACTGCCGCAGATCGTGGACGGCGTGCCGACGGATCTGCGACTGGTCGACTCGGTGATCGACCGGCCCGGGTTCATGTTCAACCCGACGAACTGCGAATCCTCGTCGTTCTCCGGCACGGCGTGGGGGGCGCCCGCGCCGGGCATGAGCGAACCGAGCGAGAGCGCCGCGATCTCCAGCCACTTCGGCGTGGGCTCCTGCAAGGAACTCGAATTCAAACCGACGCTGATCGCCACCACGAAGGCGCAGGCCTCGAAAGCGGATGGCGCGGCGGTGACGTTCAAGATCAGCTACCCGAAGGGCGCGCAGGGCAGCGAGTCGTGGTTCGACGAGGCGAAATTCGACCTTCCGAGGCAGCTGCCGGCGCGTTTGACGACGCTGCAGCAGGCATGCCTCGCGGCCACGTTCGAATCGAACCGTGGGGCGTGTCCGGCCGCTTCGATCATCGGCCACGCCGTCGTTCACACGCCCGTGTTGCCGGTGGCGCTCGAAGGGCCGGTGTACTTCGTGTCGTACGGCAGCGCGAAGTTCCCCGACGCGGTGCTCGCGCTGGAAGGCGACAACGTGCACATCGAACTGCACGGCGAAACGTTCATCGACCGCCAGACCGGCGTCACGTCCGCCACCTTCCGCAACACCCCGGACGTGCCGTTCGAATCGATCGAAGTGACGTTGCCGGCGGGCCCGTACAGCGAGTTCGGGAGCAATCTGCCGGTCAAGGCCCAATATGACTTCTGTGGCCAGACGCTGAAGATGCCGACGCTGTTGAAAGCCCAGAACGGCCTCGAAATTCGCCAGGAAACACCTGTCACGGTCACCGGCTGCAAGCCCGCGATCAGGGTCGTGAAGAACAAGGTCAAGGGCGCCGAGGCGACGATCGTCGTGAGCGTCCCGTCGGCGGGCAAGCTGACCGCCACGGGCAAGGGCGTCTCCAAGGGCACGAGCAGCGCCGCCAAGGCTGGGAACGTCACGGTCAAGGTGGCCTTGACGAGCGGCGAGGCGGCCGTCCTGTCCAGGCACAAGGGCCGCAAGCTGAAGGCCAGCGTGAAGCTGCGATTCGCTCCGAAGACGGGCAGCAAGCTGAGCACGACGACCACCGTCGTGCTCAGCTGAGCGAGATCGACGTTGTTGCCTACGAGGCGACGATCCTCACGACCTCTGGTGCTTCGTACATGTGGGTCCCTCGGGAAACGCGGAATGAGGGCCGAACGATTCCGAGATCGACCAGCGGACTGGCATGGCGGGGGAAGGATTCGAACCTTCGAAGGCAGAGCCAACGCGTTTACAGCGCGTCCCCTTTGACCGCTCGGGAACCCCGCCGGGGGCGGCCCTGAAGTTTAGGGAAGAGGGGCACGACAGGCCGGTCGGCGAGAGGCCGCCGGCCCAGGGTCGGCCGTGCGCTAGGACGCCTCGCGCAGCTGCTGCGCTTCGGGCAGCGTCTGCAGCTTTTTGAGCGTGCGGTTCTCGATCTGGCGGACGCGCTCGCGCGTGATGTTGAAGGCGCGGCCGACCTCCTCGAGCGTGCGCGAGCGCCCGCCGATGATGCCGTAGCGCATCTCGATGACCTCGCGCTCGCGCCGCGGCAGCGAGGCGAGCACGCGCGTGACGTTCTCGCGGCGCAGCGCCTCGGAGGCGATCTCGAACGGCGAGGCGGAGGACACGTCCTCGACGAAGTCGGCGAGCGCCGAGTCGTCCTCCTCGCCGACCGGCTTCTCGAGCGAGATCGGCTGCTGGGTGATGCGCATGATGTCGCGCACGTCGCGCACCGTGCAGTCGAGCTCGCTGGCGAGCTCGGCGGGCGTGGGCTCGCGCCCGAGCTGCTGGATCAGCCGCCTTTCGGCGTGGATCAGCTTGTTGAGGCGCTCGACCATGTGCACGGGTATGCGGATCGTGCGCGCCTTGTCGGCGAGCGCGCGGCTGACGGCCTGGCGAATCCACCAGGTCGCGTAGGTGGAGAACTTGTAGCCGCGGCGGTGGTCGAACTTCTCGACG
>JASLHP010000309.1 GCA_030149625.1 Solirubrobacteraceae bacterium | reverse complement strand
CGTGTTGCTGGGTGGCCTGTTGATCGTCGGCCTCTCCGGCAACGGCACGTTCAACAAGGTGATCCTGGTGATCGCGATCGCGTTCGGCACGATCAACGTCGTCGGCGGCTTCCTCGTCACCGATCGCATGCTCGAGATGTTCAAGTCCAGGCCGAAGCCGGGCGGGGGAGACGCGGGCGACAAAGGCGAGGCCGGCAAGGGGACGGGCGCGTGAGCGGACTGCCGATCGCCACCTCCTTCCTGCAGGATCAGAGCTTTCTCGACGTCCTCTACATCGTCGCCTTCGCGTTGTTCATCCAGGGCCTGCGCGGCCTGTCGGGGCCGACGACCGCTGTGCGCGGCAACCGCATTGCCGCGGTCGGCATGGCGATTGCCGTGATCGCCACGCTGCTGCAGCCGGGTGAGGGCAACTGGGGGCTGATCGCGCTCGGCGTCGCGCTCGGCGCCGCTGTGGGCATCCCCGCTGCGCGCCAGGTGAAGATGACCGCGATGCCGCAGATGGTCGCCCTGTTCAACGGCGTCGGTGGCGGCGCCGTGTTCCTGATCTCGTGGGCGGAGTTCCGTCGCTATGGCTCGACCTACGGCTCGCATTTCGTCGCCTCCAGCACTTACTTTGTCGAAGGCCACGTCGTCTCCTCAGTGAGCCAATACGCCGGTGGCGTACCCACGTACGTCGCGATCTTCTCCGTGTTCGCCGCGATCGTTGGCTCGGTCTCGTTCTGGGGCTCGAACATCGCCTTCGGCAAGCTCCAGGAAATCATCCCTGGGCGCCCTATCAGCCTCGGCCCTGCGCAGCAGATCGTCAACCTCCTGCTGCTGATCTTGGCGGTCGCCGCGGGCATAGACCTGATCTCCGGCGCGCACTCCGAGCTCGTGTTCATCGGCATGTTGATCTGTGCCGCGCTGCTCGGCAACGCGGTCGTGTTCCCGATCGGCGGCGCCGACATGCCGGTCGTGATCTCGATGCTGAACGCGTTCACCGGCCTGTCGGCTGCGGCCACCGGGATCGCGCTGAACAACCCGGCGCTGATCGTGGCGGGGATGATCGTCGGCGCGTCGGGCACGATCCTCACGAACCTGATGGCGGTCGCGATGAACCGCTCGATCCCCGCGATCGTCGCCGGTGGCTTCGGTGGCGGCGGCGCGGTCGAGGGCGCGCAGGGCGCCGGAGAGCATGCAGGCACGGTGCGCTCGACGAGCGCCGCCGACGCCGCGATCCAGCTCGCCTACGCCAACCGCGTCGTGATCGTGCCCGGCTACGGCATGGCCGTCGCGCAGGCGCAGCACGCGGTGCGCGAGCTGACCAAGGAGCTCGAGCAACGTGGGGTGGAGGTCAGCTATGCGATCCACCCGGTCGCGGGGCGCATGCCCGGGCACATGAACGTGCTGCTCGCCGAGGCCGACGTGCCGTACGACCAGCTCAACGAGATGGAGGAGGCCAACCAGGAGTTCGGGCGCACGGACGTCTCGCTCGTGATCGGCGCCAACGACGTCACCAACCCGGCCGCCAAGAACACGCCCTCCTCGCCGATCTACGGCATGCCGATCCTGGAAGTCAACGACAGTCACTCGGTGATCGTGATCAAGCGCTCGATGAACCCCGGCTTCGCGGGCATCGAAAACGAGCTCTATTACGACCCCAAGACCGCCATGCTGTTCGGGGACGCGAAGTCGGCGGTCAGCGAGATCACGGCCGAGCTCGCCAACATATAGCTGCGAGACTCAGGCTCGTGATCGAGCGCAGCCAGGCCCTTTCGGCTCTCGCGAGCGACGAGTTCGACGTCGTCGTCGTCGGTGGCGGCATCACCGGCGCCGGCGTTGCCCTCGACGCCGCGACGCGCGGCTACAGCGTCGCGCTCGTCGAGCGCGCGGACTACGCCTCGGGCACTTCCAGCCGTTCGAGCAAGCTCGTGCACGGTGGGCTGCGCTACCTGCAGAACTTCGACCTCGGCCTCGTGCGCGAGGCGCTGCTGGAGCGCCAGCTGATGGTCGCGCTGGCGCCGCATCTCGTCAAGCCGCTACCGCTGGTCGTGCCCGCGTTCGAGGGCGCGCACCCGGACAGGCTCGTCGGCGTCGGCCTGAATCTCTATGACGTCATGTCGCGCGATCGGCGCCGGCGCGGAGAGACCTGGAGCCCGGAGCGCCACCGCGTGATCTCGGGCGAGGAGGTGATCGAGCTGCTGCCGGCGCTCGCCTCCCGCGAGCCCACGAGCGGCTACCTCTTCTACGACTGCCAGACCGACGACGTGCGGCTCGTGCTGACCGTGCTCGGCGAGGCCGAGCGCTTCGGCGCCGTCTGTGCCAACCGTCTCGATGTCATCGGGCTGCGCGAGCAGGGCGGGCGCGCGCACGGCGTGCACGTGCGCGACACCGAGACCGGTGAGCGCTTCGAGGTGCGCGCCGCCAACGTCGTCAACGCCACCGGTGTGTGGGCCGACCAGCTGCGACCCAACGAGTTGCGCGAGGAGGCCGAGCTGCCGCGCATCCGGCCGAGCCGCGGCACGCACGTGACGCTCCGTCACGAGGATCTGCCGCTGATCGGTGGCGCGATCGTCCCGGCGGGCGGCGGGCGTTCGATCTTCGCGCTGCCGTGGCTCGGTCACACGCTCGTGGGCACCACCGACAACGACTACGACGGGCCGCTCGGCCACATTCGGCCCTCGGGTGAGGACGTTGACTATCTGCTCGAGGCCGTCAACGAGTTCTTCGGCACCGCGCTGAGCTCCGCGCGGCTCACCGGTGCATTCGCCGGCGTGCGTCCTTTGATCTCGACCGGCGACCCGAAGAAGTCGGTGGACATCTCGCGTAAGTCGGAGCTGTACGAGACCTCCTCGGGGATGATCACGATCACCGGCGGCAAGCTGACGACCTGGCGGCGTATGGCGAAGCTGACCGTCGATCGCCTGGTCGAGCGCGACGCTCGCGACGCTCCCTGTCGCACGCACGAGATCCCGCTCGGGCAGACGATCGAGGTGGAGCAGCTTCCGCGCGTGGAGGGCGTGCCCGAGAGCTCGTATCGGGCGCTGGCGTCGCGCTACGGGCACGCCGCACGCGAGGTGCTCGCGCTCGCGGGGGAAGAAAGTCCCGCCCACCCCGAGCTCGCCCAGCCGATCGTCGCGGGCCTGCCCGACCTGCTCGCGGAGGCGGCGCTCGCGGCACGCCACGAGCAGGCCAGGAGCATCGGCGACGTGCTTCTGCGACGCACCAGGCTCGGGCTGCTCGCGGCGCGCGAGCTGACCAGCGCCACGGCCGGCCTCGGCCGGCCGGCCCCCGCGGCGCGTCGGGTCGGCGAGGTGCTCGCACGCGAGCTGCGCTGGAGTGAGGAGCGACTCGAGCGCGAGCTCTCGCGCTTCGCCGAGGAGGCCAGCGCCGAGGGGATCGCGGGAGACGGTCAGCGCGGCGTCGACATCGGCGCCGTCGATGGCACCCAGCCATCGGCGATGCCGTGAACGCGCCGGCGCGCCTTCTGCGCGCATCGGAGTTGGCGCTGGAGCTCGGCGAGCGCCCATGGCTGATGGGCATCGTCAACGCGTCGCCCGACTCGTTCAGCGACGGTGGCCGCTACGCGGATCTCGAGGCGCAGGTGCAGCTCGCGCGCGAGCTGCTCGCCGCGGGGGCCGACATCGTGGATGTCGGCGGTGAGTCTGCCTCCACTGGGCGCGCGCCCGTCGAGGTCCGCAAGGAGATTGCGTTGGTGGTTCCCCTGATCGAGCGGTTGACCGGCGAGTTGGGAGCGCTCGTCTCGATCGACACCTACAAGCCTGCGGTCGCGCGCGCAGCCGTGGCGGCGGGCGCGAGAATCGTCAACGACGTCAGCGGTCTGCGCGACCCGGAGCTCGCGGACGTATGCGCTGAGAGTGGTGCGGCACTGGTGTTGATGCACACGCTGGCGGCCCCGCGCGAACGTCTGCAGGACGCCGGCCTCTACGACGACATCGCCGGCGAGGTGTCGGCTTTCCTGAGCGCTCGCATCGAGCTGGCGGTCTCCCGTGGGGTCGCGCGCGAGCAGTTGCTGCTCGACCCGGGCCCGGATTTCGCCAAGACGCCGGCGCAGACGATCAGGCTGCTCGCCGAGGTGGGGCGTCTGCACGAGCTCGGTCGGCCGTTGCTGATGGCGATCTCGCGCAAGGACTTCATCGGTGCGTTGACCGAGCGCGCGCCGCGCGAGCGTCTCGCCGGCACGCTCGCTGCGCTCGCGCACGGCGTGCAGCACGGCGCGCACGTGTTCCGCGTCCACGATGTCGGCGCCGCGGCGGACTTCCTCGCGGTGCGTGCTGCCCTCGCGCGCGAGGTGGAGGCCGATGGGCAGCTGGCGCTTTCAGAGGAGATTCGCTACGAGCGCGCGAATCCCGGCTAGTGGCGCTTGCGGACGCGAATCCCGGCTAGTGGCGCTTGCGGACGCGAAGCCACGCGTCGGCAAGCGTGCGGGCCAAGCCGCTAGGCTAGAGACCATCCACGGGTGCCCGTCGCTGTCCAACGCGGTGGGACGCCAACCGCCCATCGACTACGAAAGAGGGAGATCAGATGTCCGTACTCGCGCGCTCCGAGCTGGAGGCCAGCCCGTTGGCCGACCTACACGCGATCGCCAACCAGGTCGGTCTCGAGGGCTTCAGGCGAC
>JASLHP010000283.1 GCA_030149625.1 Solirubrobacteraceae bacterium | reverse complement strand
GCGGTCGTCGCGCGCGAATACGGCCGCGAGCGCGAGCGCGTCGGGCGCTCGCGCGAGCAGCAGCTCGCCGAAGGCGTGCGAGCGCTGCTCGCCGAGGACGCCACCGACCTGCCGCAGGGCGCGGAGGAGGGCGCCGGCGGGGAGCGTGCCGTCGAGCAGGTCTACGAGTTGCGCGCCGAGCATCTCGGGGTGATCGCCAGAGGCGCCGGCGCGCCCGGTGTGCTGCGCGATCTCGCGGGGATGCTCGACAGGCAGCTGCTGTGCGTCGAGCAGGGCCAGGGCACCGTCTGGGCATGGCTCGGCGGACAACGCGCGCTGCGCATGAGCGATGTGCGGCGTGCGCTGCGCTCTCACGAGAGCCGGTCTGCCCCTCAGGAAGAGCAATCCCGTACCCGCGCGAGTGGCTCCCGGGCCGCCCTGAAACCGCCCGGCGGCGCGCGCGCACCCGGGCGCCGGCGCTCGCCACCGGCGACGCTCGCGATCGGCGAGCCCGCACGCGGACTGGATGGCTGGCGCGCGACTCACCGTCAAGCGCAGGCCGCGCTGCTGGTCGCGATGCGCAGATCCACCCCACTGACCTGCTACGCGGACGTCGCGGTCCTCGCGGCGGCCCTCAAAGACCCGACGCTGGCAAGAGCGCTCGTCGAGATCTATGTAGCGCCGCTCACCGAGGATAGGGGCGCACCGTCGGTGCTCGCGGACACCCTGCGCGCGTACCTCGCAGCCGAGCGCAACGCCTCCTCGGCTGCCGCAATGCTGAAGATCGCGCGCAGCACCCTCGAAAAACGGTTGCGGATGGCCGAGGAGCGGCTCGGACGGCCGCTGCACCCCTGTCCGATCGAGCTCGAGGTCGCGCTGGAGCTCGACGCGCTCGATCCCACCGCAAGCTCGAATGTTCCAGTTGACGAGCAGCATTCCGGCTAGCCAGACAACTGCATCCGCCGCGCTACAAACTGCGCACTCGCGCCCCGCGAAATCAGGCACATCGCCGTAGAAAGCGACACCCCGAGCATCCATGATTCGTGAGGGGAACGAGGCCCCTAACGGTCCGCGGACCCCAGCCGCGATCTCTCAACGGAGAACCGGCACCGAATGAGACAGGCGTCGGCGCCGGAGCGCACCCCCCCGTCGCTCCGGCGTCCAAGCCCCCTGCCTGGGAACCGCCCGACGAGCTGTGAAGCTCGAAGCCCTCGCTACGAGGTCGACCCCGAGCTCGTCGGGTAGCGCGGTACGCCGTACCCGCGCCTGCCCTGGTATCAACTCCATCGATGCATCCCAGCGCTCAGCTGAGCACCTTCGCGCGGCGCCTCGCCCTGCTCGGCGCGGTGCTCGTCGCGCTGCTGTCTCTCGGCGCGCTCGGTCTCGCGCTCGCCGAGCACGTCGGTCCCTGGTACGCCTTTCGCTGGGCGCTCGATACCGTCGCGACCGTCGGTGGCTTTCCCCAGCCGCGCACCGTCGCGGGGCAGATCGTCCACGTCGCGCTGATCGTGCTCGGCGTCGGTACGCTCTTCTACGCGCTCGCCACCATGACCGAGTTCTTCGTCGCCGGGCACCTCGGCGACCTGCTGGCCGCGAGGCGCATGCAGAAGATGATCGACTCCCTCTCCGGCCATCACATCATCTGCGGCTTCGGCCGCGTCGGGCGCCAGGTCGCCCGCGACCTGCGTGCCGCGCGCGCCCAGTACGTCGTCATCGACGCCAGCTCCGGGAACCGCGAGCGCGCCGCCGACCTCGGCGAGCGCTACATCGAAGGCGACGCCGCCGACGACGCCGTGCTCGCCCGCGCCGGGATCGCCCGCGCACGCTCGATCGTCGCCTGCGCGGACTCCGACGCCGAGAACATCTTCATCACGCTCACCGCGCGCGAGCTGCGCGGCGACATCGCGATCGTCGCGCGCGCCGCCGCCGAGGACTCCGAGAAGAAGCTCAAGCGCGCCGGCGCCGACCGCGTGATCTCCCCCTACAAGGCCAGCGGCACCGAGATGGCGAGGCTCGCGTTGCACCCGCAGCTGAGCGGCGTCGTCGATGTCGACGCCGAGTACCGCATGGAGGAGATCGTCGTCCGCGAGGGCTGCGACGGAGCGCGTCAGAGCGTCGGCGACATCCGCGGCGGCGCGATGATCGTCGGCCTGCGCCGCGACGGCGCCTTCCAACCGCAGCCGCCCGCCGAGATCCAGCTGCTGCCCGGCGACGTCGTCGTCGCGATGGGCACCCCCGACGCGCTCGAGCGCCTCGAGGACCTGTTCAAGACCGAGGGCTGATCAGCCCAGCCTGATCAACCCGGCCCGAGCCTGCGAGCCGCCAGCAGCAGGCCGACGATCGTCTTGGCGTCGACGATCGCCCGCGTGTCGATCATCTCCAGGCACTCGCCGAGCGGAACCATCGAGACCTGCAGGTCCGCCTCCTCTCCGGTCGCGACGAACTCGCTCGCGCCATCCTGGGATGCGGATGCGCGCTCGGCGAGAAAGACGTGCGTGCGCTCCGTCGTCCAGCCCGCCGAGTTGAGAAAGCACGTCAGCTCCACCCACCGCTCGGAGCCGAGCCCGGCCTCCTCCGCGAGCTCTCGCTTCGCCGCCGCCAGCGGGGACTCGCCCGGCACGTCCAGCTTGCCCGCC
>JASLHP010000430.1 GCA_030149625.1 Solirubrobacteraceae bacterium | reverse complement strand
GCGCCTGCGTGTCGGCCGCCAGCGCGACCGGATCGATGACCGTGACGCGCGTGGTGGGCACCGGCGCGGGCTCCGGCCCGGCCGGCGTGCTCCGCGCGCGCCCGCGCAGGCGGCGCGACAGCGGGCGCCCGTGTGGAGCGGGCGCTCGCTGTCGCGCCGCCTGCGCGGGCGCGCGCGGAGCACGCCGGCCGGGCCGGAGCCCGCGCCGGTGCCCACCACGCGCGTCACGGTCATCGATCCGGTCGCGCTGGCGGCCGACACGCAGGCGCGCGCGTGGCTGGCCGAGCTCGACCGCGAGCGTGAGGTGCGCGCGGCCACGACGATCGTCAACCGCGTGATCCACTCGCACCGGATCGCCGCCGCCGACCCCTACGTGCACGAGATCTCCGCCGCACAGGCGCTCGTGATCAGGGCCGGCTGGGGCGAGGGCGAGCAGGTGGCGGACGGACGCTGGCTGCACGCGCGCGCGCTGGGCTCGCCGGATACGTGGGAGCCGGACCGCTCCTCCCGCGGCTCGCGACGAGGCCCGCGTCGCGATCGCTCTTGGGCGCTGCGTCCTCAGGAGCGCCTCGCGGCCCTGCTCGGGGCACGCGGCGCCGCGCTGCTGTGCGAGGAGAGCGTGCTGCGCGCGCGCCAGGATCTCGACCACGGGCGCACCGTGCACGCCGCGCTCGAGCTCGACCGCGCCTACGCGCTCGCGGTCGGAGAGCTGCGGGCGGAGGGTCGCCAGGACCTCGCGATCCGGCTCGCCGAGCTCGAGCAGCTGCAGCCGGCGGTGCGGGCGCAGGCGCGGGCGGCGCTGCTCGGCGCCGGCGCGGGGGCCGGTGGCGATCGCGTGGACGCGCCCGCCGGGGAGTCGGCGACGACGCTCGACGAGGACGCGCTCACACACGCGCTCGAGCGCCTGGAGGCGGCGCTGCGCGCTCGCACCGCGGCCGGCCTCTAACCTGGTTGTCGATGGACCCCACGATCACCGCGGTCGGCACGTGGAGCGGCGGGCGCTTCATGCACTTTGGCGAGCCGCTCGACGATACGCGGCTGCGCGCGCTCGTGCGCCCCGGTGGCGGCATCGACACGGTGATCACGGCTGACGCCTACGGAGCGGGCGAAGCCGACGCCATGCTCGGCGAGGCGCTCGCCGGCGTGGATCGCGACAGCTATTGCCTCGTCGGCGCGATCGGTCACGACTTCTATGACGGCGAGCGCGAGGGCGCGAGGGGCTTCCCGCGCTTCACCGACCCACGCCTGCGCGGCCCGGGCGAATACGCCGAGTACATTCGCATGGCGACCGAGCGCAGTCTCGAGCGCTGCGGCGTCGAGCGCTTCGACGTGCTGCTGCTGCACAACCCCGATCGCGTCGGCTACTCGAGCCCGGCCGTGTGGGACGGCATGCAGGCGGTCCGCGAAGCGGGGCTCACGCGCCTGTTGGGGGTCGCGCCGGGCCCGGCGAACGGCTTCACGCTCGACCTGATCGACTGCCTCGAGCGCTTCTCCGACGCGATCGACTGGGCGATGATCATCCTCGGGCCGATGGAGCCGTGGCCGGGCGAGCTGGTGCTCGAGGCCGCCGCCGCCCATCGGGTGAGCCTGATCACGCGCGTGGTCGACTACGGCGGCCTGTTTCACGACGACGTGCTGCCGGGCCACGCCTTCGCCGAGTACGACCACCGCAAGTTTCGGCCCGACGGCTGGGTGGCGGCCGGCCGCGAGAAGCTCGAGCTGATGCGCCCGCTCGCCGCGCGCCACGGGCTGAGCATGCTGCAGCTCGCGTGCCTGTGGAACCTCGCGCAGCCGGCGGTGCGGTGTGTGGCGCCGACGCTGATCCAGGAGTCCGGCGCTGACGCGTCCCACCCGGCGCGGCCAGTCGAGGACAAGCGCGCCGAGCTGGCCGCGCTCGCGGCGTTCGCGCACGGCGGCGCAAGCGCCGCACGCCTGCTGGGCGACGAGGACCTGCGGGCGATCCGGGCGATCGGCGAGAACAGGGGTTGCATGGCGTTGAAGGGCGCGAGCGCCGAATACGAGGGCGCCGCGCTGCCCGATCGCTGGGAGCTCGACGGCGAGCTCGCGGACGTCGCCGAGCGCTGGCGGATCGACCCGGCCGCAGACCTCGGCCGCGATTCGCCGACGACCGGTTAGAGATACCGATAACGGGGCAGCTTGCGAGCCATGAGCACGACTAGCAACCAGGTGCCGCGGCTGGCGCTCCGTGACGGCGAGCAAATCCCGCAGCTGGGGTTCGGGGTCTTCCAGGTGCCGCCGGCGCAGACCGAGGAGGTCGCCGCGCGAGCGCTCGCGAGCGGCTATCGCCACATCGACACGGCCGCCGCCTACCGCAACGAGGGGGGCGTAGGTCAGGCGATTCGCGCCTCGGGCCTCGATCGCGGCGAGGTGTTCGTGACGACCAAGTGCTTCAACGACGATCACGGCTACGAGCAGGCCAAGCACGCGCTCGCCGCGAGCCTCGCGCGCCTGGAGATGAGCCACGTCGACCTGTACCTGATCCACTGGCCGGTCCCGCTTCACGACAAGTACGTCGAGACGTGGAAGGCGTTCGTCGACGCGCGCGCGGCGGGGCTCGTGCGCTCGATCGGCGTATCCAACTTCAATCCCGGCCACCTCGAGCGCATCATCGATGAGACCGGCGAGACGCCGTCGATCAACCAGATCGAGCTGCACCCTTATTTCCAGCAGCGCGGGCTGCGCCGCGAGCACGAGCAGCTGGGGATCCTCACGGAGGCGTGGAGCCCGCTCGCGCAGGGCAAGGTGCTCGACGACCCCGCGATCGTCGCGATCGCCGACGCGCACGGCAAGACGCCCGGGCAGGTCGTGATCCGCTGGCATCTGCAGCTGGGCAACGTCGTCATCCCCAAGTCGGTGACGCCCGCGCGGATCGAGCAGAACTTCGCCGTCTTCGACTTCGAGCTGAGCGCCGCCGAGATGGCGTCGATCGACGGCCTCGACCGGGGCATGCGCACCGGGCCCGACCCCGAGACGTTCGTGCGGCCATAGGCCGCTGCGCGCCTCGCGCCGGGCCGGCGACATGGCCCAGCCGCATGCCGCGGCGCGGCCCGCTCAGCCGATTGCGAGAGCGTCGGTGAGAGCGGTCAGCTCGGCGACGACGTCGCCGCTGAGCCTCACGTCGGCGACGCCGTCGAGCGTCGTCGGCCCCTGCGTGAGGATCGCGAGCGCTCCGCCCGCGCCGAGCGTCCGCCGCGGAAGGGCGGCGACGGGGTAGACCTCGAGCGAGGAGCCGACGCACAGCAGCACGTCCGCGCCCTCGCACAGCTCGCGTGCTCGCTCGAGCGCCTCCGGCGCGAGCAGCTCGCCGAACAGAACCACGTCGGGCTTCAGCGCCTGCTCGCACTCCTCGCATCTCGGCACCCCGTCTGCGGCGCGCCGCAGACGCGCGCGCACCTCCTCCAGTGGCACATGTGTACCGCAGCTCAGACACGAGCAGCTGGCGATGCTGCCGTGCATCTCGATCAGCTCGCGCGTGCCCGCCGTGCGATGCAGCATGTCGATGTTCTGGGTGATCACCGCGTCGAGCAGCCCCTGCCGCTCGAGCGCCACAAGCGCGTCGTGGGCGCCGTTGGGGCGCTTGCCGCCGAGCGTCGCGAAGCGCTGGCCGTAGAAGCTCCAGAAGCGCACGGGGTCGCGGCGGAAGGCGTCGATGTGGGCGACCTCCATCGGGTCGACCTTCTCCCACATGCCCCTTTGGGTGCCCACCCGCCCGCGGAAGTCGGGGATGCCCGACGGCACCGAGATGCCGGCGCCCGTGAGCGCCACGACCGAGCCCGCGCCGGCGATCAGCTCGGCGAGGCGCGCGATCGCTTCCGTGGGGGCGGTCGCTATGTCCACGGCGGCAGACGGTGTATAGCCATTGCTATACGGCCCTGGCGACGAGACGCATACGCCTTCAGCTCCCCGTGAACCGCGGCGCGCGTTTGCCGAGGAAGGCCGCGATGCCCTCCTTGGCGTCGTCGGTGGCGAACGCGGCCGCGAACGCCCGCTTCTCGGCCTCGATGCCCTCGTCGAGGTCGCCGGCGGCGGACACGCGCTTGATCTGTGCGAGCGCGAGCGGCGCCTGGCCGGCGAGCTTGCGCGCCCACCGCACGGCGGTGTCGAGCAGTTCGTGATCCTCGACGAGGCGGTTGGCGAGGCCGAGCTCGAACGCTTCGTCGGCGAGGATCGGGTCGCCGACGAGGTTCATCTCCAGGGCCTTGTTTTCGCCGACGAGGCGCGGCAGCCGCTGCG
>JASLHP010000429.1 GCA_030149625.1 Solirubrobacteraceae bacterium | reverse complement strand
CCCACGGCGACGTGTCCGCGGCGCTGCTGGCTGTCACCGAGCGCTCGCCGGTGGATCTGCTGTGGGGCATCGGCGGCACGCCCGAGGGCGTGATCTCCGCGGCGGCGGTCAAGTGCCTCGGCGGCCAGCTGCTCGGACGGCTGTGGCCGCGCGACGAGGCCGAGCGCACCGCCGCGAAGAATGCGGGTTACGACCTGGAGCAGGTGCTCGCTCGCGACGATCTCGTCGCCGGCGAGGACGTGTTCTTCTCGGCGACCGGCATCACCGACGGGGACGTGCTCCAGGGCGTGCGCTATCCGAGCGTCGGGGGCGCGACGACCGAATCGCTCGTCACGCGCGCGCGCACGGGCACGATCAGGCGGGTTCGCGCGACCCACGATCGCGCGAAGCTGCGCGCCGTGGGCGGCGAGCGATACTCGACGGGAACCGGCGGGCTGTAAGCGTCACCAGCGGACTGCTAGCTTGGTCTGAGTGAGGGTTCGTAGAGTGTCGCCGGCCTCGCTCGCGTGCCTGCTCGCCGTTCTAGCCGGCGTCGCCGTGGCGGGATGCGGCGCCGGTGCCGCCTCCAGCGCGACGGGCGGAGAACTGAGTGCGGCGGCGATCGAACGCAAGGAAGAAGCCGCTCAGAGCCAGGCGGAAGCGGCAGAAATCGCCAAGAACCACGAAATGCTGCTGGCGATAGAAGGTAAAAAGCGCGAAGAAGTCGCGAACGAAAACGCGAAACGCACGGAAGCGAGAGCGGCGGCGAGGGCTAAGAGCAAAGAACAGGCCGCCGCGAAGAAAGCCGACAGGCGCGAAGAAGAAGCGCAAGTCAACGCGACGAAGCGAGAAAAGGAACTCCAGGTGGAGGCTCGCAAGCGGCGCGAAGCCTCGGCCGAGCGCAAGCACGCGGCGGCGGCGCCGACGACGAACGGCGCGCAGGGTGCTTCGTCATCGACGACCGAAAATGAGCCGGCGAGCACGACGCCGACACAAGCGCCGGCCGCGGCGGCGACGGAATGAGCGAGACGGAGCAGCGCGTGCCGGTACGTGGCGCGTTGCGCGAGCGCGTGCGCGCATCGCTGCGCCTGCTGGGACTGCTCGCCGCGGCCGCGCTGATCGCTGGCTGTGGCAGCGGGTCCTCGGGTGGCGGCTCCGAAAGCGAATCCAGCTCGGAAACCAGCGCTGGCGCGGCCACGAGCAGCGAAGCGGCCACGGAAGCGCAGGCCAGAAAGCGCGAAGCCGCAGCCGAAGCTGCGTCGATCGCCGAAGCCAAGAAGCGCCGCGAACAGGCCAAGCAGGCGGCGCTCGCCGCCGCGAACGAGCCCGCGAGCAAGAGGACCGCGAGGCGCAGCGGCGCAGGCAAGCAGAGCTCGAGCAGGAGACAGGCCAGCAGTGACGCCAACAGCTCGAAGAAGAACAAGTCGAAGGCCAAGGGCGGCGGCTCGGGCGCCAGCGACGCGGCCGAAGAAGCGGCGCGCAAGAGGTTCGCCGCCGAAGAAGCGGCCGAAGCAAAGGCGTTCAAGAAGCTTGAACAGAAGGAAGAAAAGTGAGTCTGAGCGCCTCAGGCGTCGAAGCGACCGACCTTCGATTGCGCGAGGTCCAGACGAGCGAGCGAGCGCAGGAAAGCGTGCGTGACGATCACGTGGATGCGCGACTGGGTGGCGTTGTAGAGCCTGCGGCTGAGCCTGGAGGCGATCGACGGGTAGAAGTTCGCGACCTCGATCTCTACGTGCAGACGCGCTTGTCGCGGGTCCTCCGCGGCACGCCTGCGGACTTCGATCTGCAGGTAGCCGCGGCCGTTGCGTCCGCGCCTGGACACGAGCAGGCCGCGCGCGATGCGCCAGCGCACGAGCCCGCGTTCGCGGTCCATCTCGTATTCGGGCGCCTGGAACGTGAGCAGCTTCAGCGGCCGTGCGAGCAGCACCACCGAGCGCTCGCCCTCGCTGTAGCGCACGCGGATCAGGCCGAGCGTCACGCGTGTGAGAAAGCGCCAATACGTGCGTGCCAGACGCTCCAGGTGCGCAGCCGTCCAGATCTCTCTGAGAGCTGCCGCTTCGATCACCATGTCGGCCTTCTGAACCGAGCGCACCGCGCCCGTGTCCCGGTCGAGCGAGGTGGAGTCGCCGAGATCGGCGATCACCGCCCGCACGCGACGGGCCCTGTTCGGCTTCGGGATGCGCACGCGGCCCTCAAGGCTATCCCCGCGCCGCGGCGACGTCCGCGTCCGAGCGTGTCGTCCCCGGGTGCTGCTATCCAACGTGTATGGCTGACGAGCGGCGCACCCCTCACCTGCCGCGTGCTCGAGCCGTAGCGGAGCTGACGCTCGAGCCGCTCATCGCACGCGCGGATCAGCTCGCGCGCAGATGGGCGATCGCGCTGATACTCGCCCGGAAGCTCGATCAGCTGGGCACGCTTCCGCTCGAGGAACTGGCGCGCGCGGCGCCCGCTCTGTGCGGCCAGGCGCTGCGCGCGGTGCAGTCCGACGGCGAGCTCGAGCGCCTCGCCGGGCGCAGCGCGTCGCGCGGCCGAGAGCGTGCCACGCCGTCGCACGGGCTCGCCGTCGTCTGCGGCGCGCATGAGCCGGCGACGCTGGTCGAAGCGGTGGAGGCATTGCGCGGGGTGCTCTGGGAGGCGCTCATCGACGATCTGAGCGAGCCGCCGGCGAGGCTGCTGGCTGACGTCGGCGACCGGCTTGCCCACGTCTGCGCCGCGATGCTCGCTGCGGGCGTCGAGACGATCGCCGGTGGCGGCGGCGCGCCGCCGGACGGCGCGGGTCGCGAGGCGCTCCCACGCGCTCCGAGCGCGCAGGATCTGACCCACGT
The DNA here is from genome assembly GCA_030149625.1 of Solirubrobacteraceae bacterium. The sequence continues at coordinate 1,600 of JASLHP010000429.1, read as the reverse complement.
CGCGACGCCCGCCGGCGAGGCGGTGATCGTCGATGAGCGTGAACCCGCGGCTGAGGCTTCGCCGTCGCCGCCGGTGGCGGACGCGCCCTCGGCGCACGCGCCGGCTGCCGCAGGGCAGTCGCCGCCATGGGGCGATGCACGCTCGATGCTGCCGGCTGAGTCAGCCGCCGAGATCGAGATCCGCGACGAACGGCGCGAGGAAGGCCCGGCGGCGTGGATCTCCTCGATCGGCGCGCAACTCGCTCGCTTTGAGCGCGACGGTGCCGCCTTTGCGGTCCTGCTGGTGGAGCTCGTGGACATCGAGCGTCTGCGTCGCCAGGGGCCGCCCGAGGAGCTCATGCGCTTGGCCGACGGCCTCGAGCGAGCGCTTGCGGCGTCGCTGGAGGTCTGTCATGGCTCGCTCGCACGCGAGCGGCCCGGGAGGTGCTGGCTGCTGGTTCCCGGCACCGATCGCCTCGGCGCGGAGCGCTTGGCGCGGCAGTTGATGCGCGACTTGCCGGCGAGTGGCGAGCCGCTGGCGCCGCTCGCCGTCGCGATTGGCACGGCGGTCTGTCCGCAGGACGGGCGTGAGCCGGCGGCGCTCGCCGCGCACGCCGACATCGGGCTCTACGCCGCGCGCTCGGCGCTCCGCGCGTCGCATGTGCGCGCCGCCACGCCGCTGGACGACGCCGGCTAGCCTCGTGGGACCCGCACGATGCTGCGCTGAGCCGGCGTGCGTCGCCGGCAGTCGCGCCTGAGACCTACGGCTTGCGGTCTACGGTTCCGCGGCGAGCGCGCCGCCGGTCACGGCGGCGCTCGGGGATCCGGGCGGCAGCCCGAGCGTGGGCGTGTTCGCGGTCTTGCCGGCGAGGTGCGTGGCGATGCGCACCGTCTCGGTGATGCCGAGCGCTTCCGCCGCGCCGGCCGTGAGGTCCCAGTCGGCGCCATGGCCGTAGGGCCCGCGGTCGAGCACCGGCAGCGTCAGGCTGTGACTCTTGTACGTGACCTTGATGAGCGTGCCGCACGGCAGCGTCCGGTTGGCGACTCCAACGACGCCGGGTGTCAGCGTCTGCCCGCAGGCGGTCTGCTTGCCGTAGAAGCCGGGGCCGAACCAGGTGGCGATCCCGGTTGGATGGATGCCCGCGGCGGGCGTCGCCGCGGCGGGCGTCGGCGGCGCGGCCGCGCCGCCGGAGCTGCTCGCGAGCGCGCCGGGGCTGAATGCGAGGCCGGTCGTCAGCGACGCGAGCAGCAGCGAGTATGTCTTGAGAACGATTCGCATCCGACTCGGCGCCTACGGGGTGAGCTGACGGGCTCGCGCGTCGAATTCGTCGCGCTACGGCCTCGACGGGCCGATTCGCCCCAGCGGATCCAGTCGATCCACGTTGGGTCCCCCGTCCGCCGTGACCTGGGTCATCGGCGGCTCGGCGTTGCGCGGCAGTATACAAGGCGCTCCGGGCGCTCGGCGTACAGGGCGCTCGGAGCGGCTGGCGTGGCCGGAGCGGCTGGCGTGGCCGGGGCGGCTGGCGTGGCCGGAGCGGCTGGCGTGGCCGGAGCGGCTGGCGTGGCCGGAGCGGCTGGCGTGGCCGGGGCGGCTGGCGTGGCCGGGGCGGCTGGCGTGACC
>JASLHP010000218.1 GCA_030149625.1 Solirubrobacteraceae bacterium | reverse complement strand
CGTTAACCTGAGTGCAACACAGGCCGGCAGACTGAAGCTCAGTTCCCGGCTCCTGGCCGTTGCGAAGACCGCCTCGTCGCCGGCGCTGGACGCGGGCGTGAGCGCTCACGCTGCCCACCCAGCCCCATACGGAGCCGCGTTCGGCGCCGTCGTCGGCGCCGTCGTCGCCGTCGCCGCGCGCGCTCTGCGTGGCCCCGTGTAGGGCCGGCCGGCGACTCTCGGAACAGGTACGCGGCAAGGGTGCGTAGCATGGCTCCCGGCTGCTGCGCGATCCTCTCGGCTCGAGCCAACGCCCACCCCCAACGCCGCCGACCCGCCCGCCGATGAACCCGCTCAAGAGCGTCGAGACCATGATCGCCAGCCTCGTCGAGGGGACCTTCGGACGGCTATTCCGCACAGAGGTCCGTCCAATGGAGCTCGCGCGCAAGCTCGCGCGCGAGATGGACGCGCACCGCACCGTGTCGGTATCGCGCGTGTACGTGCCGAACGAGTACTCGGTGTGGCTCTCGCCCGCCGATCGTGAGCGCTACGAAGGCGTCGAGCACGAGGTGATCGACGAGCTGTCCGGGTATCTGCTGGAGCACGCGCGGCGCGAGAACCTGATCCTGGCCTCCTCGCCGTACATCTCCTTTCACACCGACGAGCGCCTGTCGCTCGGAGAATTCGGCATTCAGGCGCGGCTGGCGCGACCCGGTGAGGATCAGGCTCCGCACGCCGCCGCGCAGCCATCGCGCCCCGCGCAGCCGCCGGCCGCGCCCGAGCAGCACGGCCAGACGATGATCTACAGCAATGCGGCCCGCGTCCGCGACGCCGTCGAGGACGCGCACGCGCAGCGCCCGCCGCAACGTGTGCTGCTGGCGGTCGGTGGGCGCAGGCTGCTCGTGCCGCCCGGCGGCGGCACCGTCGGGCGCAGCCGCGACTGCGACGTGGTGCTCGAGGATGCGGGCGTCTCCCGTCGCCACGCCGAGCTCAGGCCCGGCCCCGACGGTTGGACTGTCGCCGACCTGGGCTCGACCAACGGCGTGCGCGTCAACGGGGCGCAGGTGCGCGGCGTGCAGCTGCTGCGCTCCGGAGACCTGCTCGAGCTCGGCTCCACGGAGATCGTCTTCGAGCTCTCATGAACACCCTCGCGCCCGTATCCGTCGCGCTGAAGTTCGGCTTCCTCGCCGTCATGTATCTGTTCCTGCTGTGGATCGCGAGCAGTGCGCGCCGCGATCTGCGGCGCAGCGCCACACCGGGCGAGACAAGCGCGCACCCCGGCGAGCGCGGCGCGATCCCGCCTGACGCGACCGGCATGTACTCGGCGTCGACGCTCGCACCGGCGGGCGCCGCGCAGCTGGCTCCGCGCCTCGTGATCGCGCGCGCCCCCGGCCACGAGGCGGGAATGATCTACGACCTCGACGGCGACCTCGTGCTCGGCCGCGGCGAGCGCGCGGAGATACGCCTGGAGGACCCGTTCGCGTCCTCTCGCCACGCGCGTGTCTACGAGCAGGGCAACATAGTGGTCATCGAAGATCTCGGCTCCACCAACGGCACCTACCTCAACGAGGAGCTGCTGCAGACGCCCAGGCCGCTGCACCCCGGCGACCGGGTGCGCATCGGCGACAGCGAATTCACGTTCGAGGTCGACTGAGGTGCTGCGCGTCGCGGAGCAGTACGCCGGTACCGACACCGGACGCCAGCGGCGCGCCAACGAGGATTCGCTGCTCGCGCGCGCGCCGCTGTTCGTCGTCGCCGACGGCATGGGCGGCGCGCAGGCCGGGGAGGTGGCCTCGCGGATCGCGGTCGAGTCCTTCGAGCCCGGACTTCCCGAGAGCGCGCACCCGGAGCTCGAGCTGGCCGAGCTCGCGCGTGCCGCCAACGCGCGCATCCACGAGCTCTCGCACGCACACGCGGAGCAGGCCGGCATGGGCACGACGCTGACGGCCGTCTATGTCGGCGAGCAGGACGTCGCGATCGCTCACGTCGGCGACAGCCGCGCCTACTGCCTGCGCGACGGCGAGCTGCTGCGCCTGACCGACGACCACTCGCTCGTGGACGAGCTCATGCGCCAAGGCCGACTGACGCCCGAGGAAGCAGTCGAGCATCCGCAACGCTCGGTGATCACGCGCGCGCTCGGCCCCGAGGGCGTCGTCGAGGTCGACACGCGCTCGTTTCGCGCGCGCGCCGGCGACATCTACCTGCTGTGCAGCGACGGGCTCACGACGATGATCGCCGAGGGACAGATCGCCGCCGCGCTGATCGCCCACGAGCGGCTGCGCGACGCCGGCGAGGCGCTGATCGCGGCTGCCAACCAGGCCGGCGGCCGCGACAACATCACCGTCGTGCTGATCCGGCTGGAGGAGGTGCAGTTGGGGCAGGCGCCGGTCGCCGGGGAGCACACGACGATGGTCGGGTTGCCGGCTGCGTCCGCACCGCCCGTCGCGTCCTCACGGCAGCCGTCGCCTTCGGGCCCGCCCGCGCGCGGAGAGCGGGGGGCGCGCCGCGGCGCAGGCTCGCGC
>JASLHP010000182.1 GCA_030149625.1 Solirubrobacteraceae bacterium | reverse complement strand
CTTGAGACCTGCACGAGGACACGTCACCCGACGCTCGCGCGCGCCACGGATGCGGGCCTCGACCCGGCTCAGTCGTGTCGCTCGACGCGCGTCACTCGCTCCACCACAGGTCCTCGTCTTCGGATGCCGCCTGCTCGATCTGCTCGAGCGTGATGTCGGCGCGGCGATCCTCGACCATGCTCTGCAGCGCTTCGCCAATCGTCGGCGCCCACACTCGACGTGCCACCGCGATCTGCCCTGACTCCTCCGCGAACTGCTTCCACTCCAGCTCGACGAGCGGTACCCGCGACGGCGGTGCGTCCTCCGGCACGGGTGCGCCCCATCCGTAGAGCGTGATTTCAGCTTGCCAGCCATGCGGGCAAAGCTCGCCCATGACCGCCAGCGCCTGCCACTGGTCGGCTACGGGCTTGACTCGACGAGAGTCGCGCCGCAGATACAAGACGATCAGCGCGCAGGCCGCGAGCATCGCCGCTATCAACAGCGCGATCGTGAGCGTGTCGCGCGGGAGCGCCGGGAGGTGACCGCCGCGATTGGCAAGCACGAGACCGACGCGCGCAGCGATCATGGCACCGTGGAGGATCCGCTCGATCCGGCCAGAGGAAGCAGATGCAATCCGCCTACGCTCATCGCCCTTTCACAGTAGCCGCCAGCTCCTCTGTGTGCGTCACAAATCCGCGCCCGTGAGCTAATGGAGCTGCAGATGGACGTGGAAAGCTGCAACGAGCGGGCACTGCTGGGTGCCGCCAGGCGCGACGCGCAGGCGTTCGCGGCCTTTTACAGACACTACGAGCGCCCGCTGTTGGGGTTCTTCATGCGTTGCACAGGACGCGCCGAGCTCGCGGCGGACCTCACCGCCGAGACGTTCGCACGGGCGCTCGAGTCGCTCGACAGCTATGACCCCGAGCGCGGGCGCGCGGATCAGTGGCTGTTCGGGATCGCGCGCAACGTGCTCGGCGCGAGCTACCGCCACAGTCGCGTCGAGGCGGATGCCCGCCAACGGCTGGGCCTGCCAGCGCTCGTGCTCGACGACCACGCCGCCGCGACGATCGCGGGCCTGAGCGAAGAGCACGAGCACGCGACGCTCGCGCTCGCGGCGCTGCCCGACACGCAGCGGCGGGCGATCGACGCCCGTGTGGTGCAAGAGCGCGACTACGCTGAGATCGCCGGTGAGCTGCGCTGTTCGGAGGCCGTCGTGCGCCAGCGCGTGAGCCGCGGGCTGCGAGCCCTCAGGGCGCGATTGGCGGGTGAGCCATGAGCATCCTGCCGCAGCTCGAACGCGACCTCACGGCCGCGGCCAAGCGGCGATCCTCGTGGACGTCCCACGCGTCGAGCCCGCGGCAGCGCGGCGCGCCTGCGTCGGCGGCCGCGCGCGGCAATCGGCGGCGCGTCGTGTTGTCGCTCGCGTTCGCCGCGCTCGCTCTGATCGGTGCCGGCGGCGGCGCGCTGCTGCTGGCACCGGGCAGGCCGATCACGCCCGCGTACGAACTGCCGGCTATGTCCACCGTCGGGATCGGTCGGCCGCTGGCGCCGAGCCTCGCGCTGTTGCCGCTTCGCGCGGCCGATCCCGACGGCGGCCCACCGTGGGGCATGCGCGTGATCCGCACGACGCGTGGTCTCGCGTGCATCCAGGCCGGGCGCGTGCTCGACGGCCGGCTCGGAGGCATCGGCATCGGCTACGCGTTCAAGGGCGACGGCCGCTTTCACCCGTTCGCGGCGGCCGACGCCGTCAGCGAGGACGCTTGTGCCACCGTAGACCGTCGCGGGCTGGCCTTTCAGCCCGGCGCTCCGATGCTCAGCACGGCCGATGGCACATCGCTCGCCGGCGAAAACGTGTGGTCGGGTGAGCGGGCTCACTGCGACCTGCCCGGTGAGATGGACTGGGGTGTGCGCTGTCCGCGGGCCGACCTACGCGAGACCGCCGCCGGGCTGCTCGGACCTGACGCGGTGAGCATCAGCGTGAGCGCGCCGGGCCGGCACTTCACGCTCGCGCCGGCCGGGCGCGACGGTGCGTACCTGATCGTGATGCCCGCCCCGATGGGGGCCAGCGGCGGGCAAGGTGCGCGCTTGCGCGATCGCGCGATGGCGCGGCTGACAGTCACCTACCGTGACGGCTCCCGATGTGAGATCCCGGCTTCCACCCATCAGCAGCAATGCACGCCCAAAGGGCTCGAGGTCTCATCGGGAGCGCCGCGCCGAGCATTCGCGGCGGCGCTGCATGTCAGTTACAGGCCACGGCTCGCCTACCGCGATCCACTGCTCGCTCGGGGTCCTGACGGCAAGACGTTCGTGGGACCCGGCGTCGGCTCCGGCGCGCCGCGTCCGGGGCCCGGCGTGGTGATCGAATTCGACGCGCCAGTCGCCGCACCGAACATCTCGAGCGGCTACGACGTCGAGCTCGAGGCTCACTCGTCGGGAGACTGCTCGGCACCCGCGACGATCGTGGCGCAACCCACGCAACAGACGCTCACGGCCGGAGCGCGCGTGCGGATCGCGGTGTCGCTGGAAACGAGCTGCGCGTCCACGTACGCAGGGCGTGTGTTCTTCATCGGATCCATCGGCAGCTACAGCGAAGCGAGGACATCCGACCGCCAAGACGAAGGCCCGCTATATGAGGTGATAGCCAACCACTTCTGCTGTGGCGGGCGTGCAGCGACGCCGGGCGCGACCGTCGGACGCTTTCATGTCTCCGTGCCATGAGACCGCCTTGCCCCGTTTGAGCCACGCGTGCTGCTGAAACGCACGACCGCGCCCACGACCGCCGAATGCGTGGCGGAATTCGAAATCGCCTGTTACACGCCCACTCAGGTGGAGACGGCTTACAACATGAAGGCGCTCTACGCGCAGGGCGACGAAGGGCAGGGCGAGACGATCGTGATCGTCGATGGCTCCCAAGGCGAATCTCCCGCTGGTCGAGACTCCCGAAGAAGAGACCGAGGGCGTGCAGGGCTTCCCGCGGATCGTGCAAGCC
>JASLHP010000119.1 GCA_030149625.1 Solirubrobacteraceae bacterium | reverse complement strand
GGAGAACTTCTCGACGCCCTCGCGCTCGAGCGTGTCCGTCACCTCGCCGTAGTCGACGCCCGCGCGCGCCAGCTCCTCCAGCAGCGCGCTCGCCTGCTGCAGCTCGCTGCGCAGGCGCTCCCGGGGGCTGCCGTGATCCTGGTAGGCGGTGATCGTGTCCTCGGGCATCGTGTCGACGGTCTCCGGGCCGATCAGCTCCTCGACGTACATCACGTCGGGGTAGTCGGGGTTCTTGGTCGAGGTCGACGCCCACAGCACCCGCTGGGGCGAAGCGCCCTTGCCGGTCAGGAACTCCCAGCGCGGGCCGCTGAACGCCTCCTGGTAGTGCGCGTAGGCGAGCCTCGCGTTGGCGATCGCCAACTTGCCCTTCAGCTCAGACGGAGCACCCACCTCCTCCAGGCGCCTGTCCGCCTCGGTGTCGATCCGTGAGACGAAGAAGCTTGCGACCGACGCCACTGTGCTCGGGTCGCCGCCCTCGGCGACGAGCCGCTCGATGCCCCTGATGTAGGACTCCGCGACCTCCGCGTAGCGTTCGAGCGAGAAGATCAGCGTGACATTGATCGAGCGGCCCTTGGCGATCACGTCCTCGATCGCCGCCAGCCCCGGCTTGGTCGCGGGGATCTTCACCATCAGGTTGGGGCGATCGACGCTCTTGTGGATGCGGATCGCCTCGCGGTAGGTCCGCAGCGTGTCGTAGGCGAGCCGGGGGTCAACCTCCAGCGAGACGTAGCCGTCGCGTCCGGCGCCGCCGTCCCACACCGGCCGGAACAGGTCACACGCATCCCTGATGTCCTGTTCGGCCAGCGTCCAGAACGCCTGCTCGACAGTGTGGTCGGGGTCCCGATCGATCAGCTCGTGCAGCTGCTCGTCGTAGGCGTCGCCCTCGCTCATCGCCTTCTCGAAGATCGTCGGGTTGGAGGTCGCGCCGACGACCGAGTAGTCATCGATCAGCTCCTGTAGATGACCGCCGCGGATCGACTCGCGCGAGAGGAAGTCCACCCATACGCTTTGTCCGAGATCGGAGAGGCGCTCAAGCGGCGGAGGTGTGTCAGCGGGCATCGTGTCTCCTGTGGTCGGCGCTTCAGCGTCTCGATTCGAGCAGTGTGCTGGCGCGGTTGAGAATGTTCTCGGCGGTGAAGCCCAGCTCCTTGAGCACCGTAGTACCGGGCGCGGACGCGCCGAAGCGGTCGAGGCCGAGCACGTCGCCGTCGAGCCCTACCCACTTCCACCAGCTCATGCTCGCGCCTGGCTCAACCGCCAGACGCGTGCGCACGCCGGGGGGGAGCACCTCGTCGCGGTACTCCTGGGATTGCTCCTCGAACAGATCGATGCAGGGCATCGACACGACGCGTACACGAACGCCGCGCGCGGCCAGCGCACGCCCCGCCTCGAGCGTCGGCGGCACCTCCGCGCCGGTGGCGAGCAGCACGATCTCGGGGTCGCCCGCGGCCTGGTCGGTACCGCTATCGCTGCCGCTGAACGAGTCCCACAGGACGTAGCCGCCGCGCCGCACGCCGTCGGCGCCCGCGACCTCATCGCGGGCCAACACGGGCACGTTCTGGCGCGATAGCAGCAGCGCCACCGGCCCGTCCTCGCGCTCGAGGGCGACGCGCCACGCCTCGGTCGTCTCGTTCGCGTCGCCTGGGCGCATCACCCATAGCCGCGGGATCGCGCGCAGCGACGCGTAGTGCTCGACCGGCTGATGGGTCGGTCCGTCCTCGCCGAGGCCGACGGAGTCATGCGTCCACACCCACACCACCGGCAGCCCCATCAGCGCCGACAGCCGCACGGCGCCGCGCATGTAGTCGGAAAACGTCAGGAACGTGGAACCGTACGGCTTGACGATGCCGCCGTGCGCCGCGAGGCCGTTGACGATCGCTCCCATCGCGTGCTCGCGGATTCCGAAGGGGATGTTTCGGCCAGCGTGCACCTTGGCGAACTCGCCGCCACCCTCGAATCTCGTCTTGGTCGACTCGACCAGGTCGGCGGCGCCGCCGACCATCGTCGGCGCGTACTCGCTGAATGCCGCCATCACCTTTTGGCCGGCGGAGCGCGTGGCGATCTCCTCGCCGGCCGCGAATGCCGGCAGCGCCTCGCTCCATCCCTCGCGCAGCCTGCCAGACCACGCCAGATTCCAATCCTCGGCCAGCTCCGGACACGCCCTGCTCCACGCGTCGAAGCGCTCCTGCCACTCCGCCTGGAGCGCGGTGCCGCGCGCGCGCAGCGACATGTGCTCGTAGACACGCTCATCGACCCAGAAGCGGCGGTCGGGGTCGAAGCCCATCACCTGCTTGGTCGCCCGCACCTCGTCTTCGCCGAGCGCGGCGCCGTGCGACTTGGCGGTGTCGACGGCGTGCGGTGCCGGGTAGGCGATATGCGAGCGGATCGCGATGAACGACGGGCGCTCGCGTTCCTCGCGCGCGGCCGCGATCGCCGCCTCCAGCGCCTCGACGTCCTCGGAGTCCTCGACGCGCTGTACGTGCCAGCCGTCGGCGGCCATGCGCGCTGTGTGATTCTCACCGTCGAAGGAGATCGACGTGCTGCCGTCGATCGTGATGTGATTGTCGTCGTAGCAGACGATCAGCTTGCCGAGCCCGAAGTGGCCAGCGATCGACGCGGCTTCTTGGCTGACGCCCTCCATCAGGTCACCGTCCCCGCAGATCGCGTAGACGCGATGATCGACCAGCTCCTGTCCAGGACGGTTGAAGCGGTCGGCGAGGAAGCGCTCGGCCATCGCCAGCCCGACCGCGTTGGCGAACCCCTGGCCAAGCGGTCCGGTCGTGACCTCGATGCCCGGCGTGTGCCCGCGCTCGGGGTGCCCAGGCGTGCGCGAGCCCCACTGGCGGAATTGCTGCAGATCCTCGAGGCTGAGCTCGTAGCCGCATAGATGCAGCAGCGAGTACTGCAGCATGCAGGCGTGGCCAGAGCTCAACACGAAGCGATCGCGCTCGGCCCACGTCGTGTCGCCCGGATTGGCGCGCAGGAAGCGTTGAAACAGCGTGTAGGCCAGCGGCGCCAGCGCCATCGCGGTACCTGGATGGCCCGCGTTGGCCTTCTGCACCGCGTCCATCGCCAGCCCGCGGATCGTGTCGATCGACAGCTTGCGGATGTCCGCTTGCTCGCGCGGTGTCGCGACCGTCGATGCAGCGCCCGATCCGGGTGACATGGGCATTGCACTCGATCCTACCCCGATCCGGCCCGCTACAGTCGCTGGATCATGTCTGAGCGGTTCTGCGACGTCGGCAGGGGCATCACGCTCTGCTACGAGACTTTCGGCGAGCCATCCGCACCGCCAGCCCTGCTGATCATGGGGCTGGGCACGCAGATGATCGCCTGGCACGATGACTTCTGCCAACAGCTCGCCGAGCGCGGGCTGTACGTCGTTCGCTTCGACAACCGCGACATCGGTCGCTCGACGCACGTGAGCGGACGCCCACCGACGGTCGCCCAGCTGCTGACGCGCTCTGCGCGCGCGGCGCGATACTCGCTCGCGGACATGGCCGACGACGCCGCCGCGCTGCTCGCGGAGCTCGAGTTGGCGCCGGCGCACGTGATCGGGGCCTCGATGGGCGGCATGATCGCCCAGACGCTCGCCGTGCGTCACCCGCGTTCCGTGCGCTCGCTCGTCTCGATCATGTCCAATACCGGCAGCCGGCGCAGCGGTCAGCCCGCACTGCGCGTCTACCCGATCTTCGTCGGCCGCCGGCCGAGCGGACACGACGCATTCATCGAGCACATGGAACGGCTGTTCAAGGTGATCGGCTCACCAGGCTTTCCGCGCGACAGCGAGGACATGCACGCGATCGCCACCGCGAGCTACGAACGCGACAGCGATCCCTCGGGACCGGGCCGCCAGCTCGCCGCGATCATCGCCGCCGGCGACCGCACGGCGGAGATCGCACGCATTGCCACCCCGACGCTCGTCATCCACGGCAGCGCCGACCCGCTGATCGCGCCCTCTGGCGGCCGCGCGACCGCGCGCGCGATCCCCGGAGCCGAGCTGATGATCGTCGAGGGCATGGGCCACGACCTGCCGCGCGCCCTGTGGCCGCGGTTGATCGAACGCATCGCGTCGCACGCGCTGCGCGCCGACCAGATCGCCGCCACTACCGGTCCGCTCCCCGTAGCGGACCGGTAGTCAGCGCCGACCCTCCGTCTCCTCCCGGTCTCTCCCCTCAGCGCCCCTGCGGGCGGCGGCTGTATGCGCGCAGACCGAGCACCGAGTGTGCGCGCCCACTCGCGCACCAGCAGCCTTGCGATTGCACGCGTACCAGCCAGTGCAGGTCGTGCCGGCAGTGTGAACGCCGGTACGGCCAGCGGCCGTGCAGCGCACGGAGCATCCTGTGCTCGTGACATGCGAACAGCCTCATCTCCATCGGAACCCTCCCGTCCTGCGTCTGGTCTCACCTCATGCTCGACCCGGTACCCATCGTCCACTCTTTTCCATCACTCCCCGGGGATTCGTCTCCCACTCATCAGGATTCGTCCCCCTTCCCAGACATATAAATCAGGTTTTACGCAGGATGTCAACTTGAAAGTCCCCACTGACAGCTAGCGGGGGTTGCGAGCGGCTCGCGAGCGGCACGAAGCGCGCGAGGATCGAGGCTTGCAGCGAGGCCGGGCTCAGCTGCCAAGCCCGAACGAGAGTGCGCCCGGAGGGAATCGAACCCTCGGCCTGCGGCTTGAAAGACCGCTGCTCTTTGGCTCCCCGAAGAGAACCGTTGACCACTGAGCTACGGGCGCGCGCTGTTCGTGTCTACCGACTCAACTTCCGCCGGCCACTTTATTCTAAGCACGCGCGCGTCGCGTCGACGAGCGTGGGCGATGCCGTTCACGGCGTGAGCACGATCTTCAACGCCTCGCGCCGGTCGTACACCGCGTATGCCTCTGGTGCCTCTTCGAGCTTCATGTGGTGCGTGACGAGCGCGGTTGGGTCGAGCACGCCGGCGGACAACATCGCGAGCACGCGGTCGACGTGTCCGATCACGTTGGCATGGCCGCCGCGCAGCGTCAGCGCCTTCAGCCACAGGAGGCCCATGTGCACCTCGGCGCGCTCCGCGTAGACGCCGATGCACTGGATAGAGCCGCAGTTGCGCGTCAAGCGGATCGCGCTCTCGAGCACCTTGGAGTCGCCGACGGCGTCGATCGACACATCCACGCCGCGGCCTTCGGTGGCGCCGCGCACGGCCGCGCGGGCGTCCTGCTCGAGCAGGTGCAGCGGCTCAGCGCCGAAGGCGGCGGCCACGCTCAGGCGCTCCGGCACTGTGTCGATCGCGAACACGTGCGCCGCGCCGCAGGCCTTGGCTGCCTGCACCGCGCACAGTCCCACGGGGCCAAGGCCGAGCACGGCAACGACGTCACCCGGCCGCATGCCGCTGTCGTGCACCGCATGGAAGCCGGTCCCCATGACGTCGCCCGCGAACAGCGCGACGTCGTTGCTCAAGTCCTCGGGGACACGGCGCAGGACCAGATTGGCGTGCGGGACGAGCGCCATGTCGGCCTGCGTGCCCTGCAGCGCGCCAAGCGTCGCTCCATGGCCGAACGTGCGCGAGTGCTCGCAACGGTGGTAGAGGCCCCGCAGGCAGAAGAAGCATTCGCCACAGGCGGTCTGAAAGCAGCCGAGCACGCGCTCGCCGACGGCCACACGTGTGACCGCGTCGCCGACGGCCACGACCGTGCCGACGTACTCGTGGCCGATCGTGAAGCCCGCTTCGATCTGCACGCGCCCGTGGAAGATGTGCAGATCCGAGCCGCATACGCCCGTGGCGTCGATGCGCACGATCGCGTCGTCGGACGCGATCAGCTGGGGCTCGGGACGCTCCTCGACGCTGACGACACCCGGGGCTTGGAAGGTGACGGCTCGCACGGCGAGGCAGCCTACAGGTCCGCCTCGGCCGTCCCGGGGCCGCCGCCGGAGGAGCTCGTCGCGAGCACCTCGCGCAGCGCTCCGGACTCGGGATCGAAGACGAAGCCCCTGATCTGCTCACGCGCGGGCAGCTCGCGGCTCGAGCGCAACCGCGCAAGGCTGTGGCGCAGGGTGTCCTCGACGTCTTCGAACGCGCCGAGGCGCCACGTCGGCAAAGCGCCGTCGGCCGCCAGCGCCTGCGCGAAATCGTCCTCGGAGGCGCCCCGCAGGCCACAGCCGTCGTGCATCACGACGACGATCTCCTCGGTCCCGAGCAACCGCTGCGAGGCGCTCAGCGAACGGATCGCGTCGTCGGTGACGAGGCCGCCGGCGTTGCGGAGAATGTGCGCGTCTCCCCGCTCCAAACCGAGCATCGCGAACAGGTCGATGCGCGTGTCCATGCACGCGAGCACCGCCACCTTGCGGCGCGGGCGCGGGCTCAGCCCGGGAGCGGCGAGCTCGCGCGTGCGCGCGGTCGCGACGCTGAGCATCTCATCGGCATACGGCATCGCGCTTGATCCTATGGGGAGCGCGAGCAGATCGTCCATTCCGTGCTGGATCCCACCTGTGAGGAGCGTCGCCAAGCGTGGTGTCGTTCGCGGGCGCGACGCCTCTCACGGCAGCCGTTCGTGACATCAGTGACATAGAGTACGGCCCATGGACCTTCGAGACAAGCATGTCGTCGTCACGGGCGGCGCGGGCGGAATCGGGCGAGCGCTGGTGCGTCGCTTCGTCGCAGAGGGCGCCCGTGCTGTGGTCGTCGCCGACCGCGAGCTCGAGGGGGCGAGCGCGCTCGCGGAGGAGCTGGGGGCGAAGACGCTGGCGGTGGGGTTCGACGCCGGGCACGAGCAGAGCGTCGAGGAGTTGATCGCGACGGCCACCGCCGCGAACGGGCAGATCGACATCTTCATCTCGAACGCGGGCATCGGCGGCGCCGGCGGGGGACCGGAGGCGCCAGACGAGGCGTGGGACGCGGCGTGGCGCATCAACGTCATGGCACACGTGTGGGCCTCACGGACGCTGTTGCCCGCGATGCGCGAGCGCGGCGAGGGCTACCTGATCAACACGGCCTCGGCGGCGGGGCTGTTGACGCAGGTCTCATCGCTCGTATACAGCGTGACCAAGCATGCGGCGGTTTCACTGGCGGAGTGGCTGGCGATCGAATATCACGACGACGGCGTGCGTGTTTCCTGCATCTGCCCGCAAGGGGTGCGCACGCCGATGCTCGAAGAAGGCATGCGGGAGGCCGCGGCGGCGGCGGCGCTTTCCGCGGGCGGGCTGATCGAACCGGAGGACGTGGCTGACGCGGTGGTGGCGGGGATCGAAGCGGAGCGCTTTCTGATCCTCCCGCACGAAAACGTCGCGGAGTTCATGGCGCGCAAGGGCACAGACCCGGAACGCTGGATCAAGGGCATGCGCCGCCTGGTACGCGGCGCGCGCTCAGCCGAGGGCGGCTGAGGCAGCGACGACGGGCTCCTGCACGTAAGAGGCGTCATGGGAGCAGATCAGCGTCACCTCGTCGGAGTGGCGCAGGGCCAGCTCGCGCAGCCGCTCGACGTTGCCGCGGCGGGCCGCCCCATCGACCTGGTCGAAGGCGGCGAACGCGGCGAGTCCCTTGGGGCAGTGCGAAGGCGTCGAGACCTCTCCGTGGTGAAAGTAGGAGTCGCCACAGTGCAGCAGCCAGCCATCGCCCTCCCTGATCGCCACCCCGGTGTGCCCGTGCGTGTGACCGAGCAGCGGGATCAGCAGGATCTCGGCGTCGCTGCCCGGCAGGATGCGGACGCTGTCGAAGCCGTGCCAGGACTCGCCGCCACCGCTGTGCGTGACCCAACGCGGGCCGTGCGCCCAGTGCGCGGCGACGTAGCGCGGACGATCGCGCCAGCTCGGATTCAGAGCCGCCTCGAGCTCCGCTCCAAGCAGGTGCACCTCGGCGTCGGGAAAGTCAGGCAGGCCGCCCGCGTGGTCGAGGTCGAGATGTGTGGTGATGATGTGGCGTACGTCGTGCGGGTCGAAGCCGAGCTCGCGGAGCTGCGTGACGGCGGCGTCGGCGACGCTCAGCCGGGGACGGACGATCGCCATGAACGGCCGCCCGAGCTGGCGTGGGTTGCGGATGTCGTCCAGACCGAAGCCGGTGTCGACCAGCACGAGCCCGTCGGCGCCCTCGATCAGCAGGCAGTGACAGATGAGACGAGCCTCGTCGAGCAGGCCGCCAGCTCCGGTGAGCACGCGCGCGCCACGCGGGCACATGGTGCCGCAGCTGAGATGGTGGATCGCGCGGGGAGCGGTGTTCACCGTCACCAGCGTACGCGCTCGCCTATGCGGACGCGGGCTGGGTTACGACGCCATTGCTCGACTGGACGCTCGCGCCGCCGGCGATCGCGCCCGGCGCCGTGAGCGCACGCCCGTAGCGGATCAGCTCGGCGGCGCGCTCGGCGATCGCGATCGTGGGCGCGTTGGTGTTGCCGCGCGGCACCGTCGGCATCACCGATGCATCGACCACGCGCAGACCCTCCAGGCCGTTGACGCGCAGCTGAGCGTCGACGACAGCGTCCTCGCCGCCGCCCATGCGGCAGGTGCCGACCGGGTGGTAGATCGCAAAGGTCGTACGCGCGACGTGCGCGCGCAAGTCCTCGTCGCTGTCCCCCGCGGGCGTGTTGAACGGCTCGGCGCAGTAGCGCTCGATCGCCGCCTGGCCGCAGATGTCGAGTGCCAGTCGCAGGCCGGCGATCATCCGCTGCATGTCGTCGCCGTCGCTGTAGAAGGCGTTGTGCACGATCGGCTTGGCGGTGGGGTCGTTGGAGGCAAGGCGTACCGAGCCACGGCTGCGCTCGGTGAGCAGGCACGGAGATACCCATACGCCATGTGCCTGAGGGTCGCCGAAGCCCTCATCGACGATCTGCACCGGGACCACGTGGAACTGAGTGTCAGGCGCCGGCGCGTCGGGGACGACGCGCGCGAAGCCGCCGGCCTCGGCGAAGTTGGAGGCGAACGGCCCCGTTTGCGTTGCTTCGTACTGCTCGAGCGCGGCGGGCTCCAGCGCCAGCAGCAGGCTCTGCGGCTCGGGCGTCGTCCACACGAGTTGCGTGGCAGGGTGATCCGAGAGGTTCGCGCCGACGGCCGGCTGGTCGAGCAGCACCTCGATCTCGCGCATCGTCAGGTGCTCGGCTGGACCGACGCCGGAGAGCATCAGCAGCTGCGGCGAGTTGTACGCGCCGCCACAGATGATCACTTCGCGCTCGGCGCGCAGCTCCTGCGCTTGGCCGAGCTGACTGGCCTCGACACCGACCGCGCGCTTGCCGTCGAACAGGATCCGCTGGACCAGCATGTACGGCATCACTGTCAGGTTGGGGCGCTCCATCGCCGGGTGCAGGTAGGCGACGGCGGCGCTGGCGCGCATGCCGCCGCGCTGGGTCACCTGGTACATGCCGACGCCATCCTGCTCGGCGCCGTTGAAGTCCTCGTTGCGGGCCAATCCGGCTTGCTCGCCGGCATCGACGAAAGCCTG
>JASLHP010000117.1 GCA_030149625.1 Solirubrobacteraceae bacterium | reverse complement strand
CTGCTGATCGACCTTCACATCGACGCCCAGGCCTGAGGGCGTGCTCGCGCTTCGCACCGCTTCGCGCGGGTGTCCCCCTTCGGCGGGCTGTTCTGGCTGCAGGCCGATCGACGGCGTGAACGGGAGGTCTTCGCACCCTTCGAGGCTCGCGAGCGGTTCGCCGAGCGCTCCGGTGAAGGCGTAGTTCCCGTTGAGCGTGAGCACCCGCCCGGGTGGCGGTTCGCTGCCGCTGCGCACCGGCCAGGATTCGGCGGCCATCGCGCTCGAGAGCGGCCCGCTGCATGACGCGGGGAGCGTCAAGAAGGCGGTTTCCGCTCTTGGGCTGGGCGGCTGACAGGTTTCGCTCTCGCTTTTTTGGTACGCACCAGCGAGTAGGCATGCCCAGCCGCGAGAGCTGTCGTGACGGGCGTCGCCGGGAACGCCCCAGAAGGTCACCTCCGCGCCGAGCAGCTGCGCGGCCTGGGTCGTGTTGGTGACGCTCACGGTGACGCCGTAGTCTCCGCTCGAGCGCAGGCTGGTGTCGAGCAGCACTGGCACCTGCTCGGCCTCGAAGCCGAAGCGGGCAGGCTCACCCGGCGATGGCTTGATGGCGAACAACGGCACCACCAGCGTCAGGTGCTTGACGATCACCGGTTCGGTGACCGTTGCCGCGACGACACCGATCGCTGAGCCTGCGGGACAGCGATTGGTGTCGCCGGGTTCGAGCGCCTTGAAGTCGGCTTCGGAGCACTGTTCGGTCGCGTTCACGTCGCCCAGCAGGCCCGGCGGCAGCTGGAAGGTCAGGTTGCGAGGGAGCGCCGGAGCCGACGGCCGCAGCGTGGTCTGGCCTTCTTCGGTGACCGATTCGACTGTCTGGTTGAACTCGAGCGTGCTTGTCAGCTGGAAGGGGTGGCTGCCGGCGCGGGTATCGACTTCGCCGCCGTCTTCTTCTGGCACGAGCTGATAGCCGTTTTCTTCCAAACCGAATTCGGTTGGCGCGGGATTCACATGCAGCAGCCGCGACTGCGTGGCCGCGGGCACCGCCCCGCCATCTTCGGATTCCCCACCGCTCACGCTGAGGTGATTTTCGAGCGCCGCGACCGTTCCCGCGGGCTCGTCGACAGCGACGGGGATCGTGACGTTGAGTCGTTCGTAGGCCGGCGCTGAGAGCGTTGCGCGGCACGTGACGGTGCGCGGTGGAACGACCGAGCAGCTCCAGAACGACTGTTCCTGTTCGCCGGTTTCGCCCGGCCTGCGCGCGGAGCGCCGGGCGCGAACCGTCCCAGCGACGGCAAGCCCTTCGGGCAGCGTGTCGGTGATCGTTATCGGGCTCGCGGCGCCGCTGACGCCTGCATCGCCTAGATTCTCGACACCGATCAGCACCAACCCGTTCCCTCCGGGTGGCAGGTTCGTGGGCGCGGCACGCGAGTCCAGCGACCACCACGACCCGGCGAAAGCAGTCGGTGCCGCCACGAGCAGCAAGGCCAGCATAGCGCCGGCGCAGAGCGCGAACCGGCGGGCTCTCATTTGCTCCCCGCTTTGCCGCGTGCGGTGCTGTGAGGCTTTTTCTTGGCGCCGTAGCGCTCGCGGGCCTGCGCTTCGCAGTGAGTCCGCTTGTGCTTGGAGTGCGGATGCGCGCGTCGGCAGCTCTTCAGCGCACGCGTGAGCTTCTGTGCTCTGGTGAGCGGCTTCGGTTTCGGCTTGCTCTGTGTCTTGCTGTCCTGCACCTGGTGGGAGGCCGAGACGCTCGCTGGGCCCGTGAAGGTCGCGCTCGGCGGCGGGTCGCCGACGATTGCCGGCGGGGTGGCAGGGCGGCAGAGGCTGGTCGATTCGCAGCTGCCAGGGTTGCTCCCGGGCGAGGACAGGCACGGGGAAGATGTGCTGCAGACGTGCGCATCGTAGATGTCAGATGCTTCGTCATCGTCGGCAGCGACGAGCTGCGCGGAGGTCATGAAGAACACGTCATCGCCGCTTTCGCTCGCATCGATGAACGCCGATTCCCGATCGGATGTGCCGGAGGAGATCAGCCCAACGCACCCGGAGGAGCTCGCGCAAGTCCCGATGTGCTGAGGCTCGTACTCGTAGACGTCCTCCTTGCCATTGGCGTCCGCCGCGACCAGACCATCCGAGCTGTCGAAGAACAGTCGACCCTGGTCTGAGAGGTAGCGTGGCTGCTGCAGCGCGTAGGGCCTGGTTGAGGTGGCAGAGATGTTGAACTCATAGCCCGGGACGGAGCCCGCGAGCCAGCGTTCACGCCATAGTTCAGGGCTGTCGATGAGCAGCCCGAGCCCTTCACCCGAGGCTTCCGTGTCGAATACCCCGTGCGGTTGGGTGAAGCCATGGGTTTCGCTCTCTTGCGGATTGCACGAGGCACAGACGAGACGCGCGCGTGCTCGTTCGTAGATGTAGACCTGCTCGTCCGCGGCACCGGAGACCGCGTCCTGGTTTTCCGAGCCGGTCAGTGGCTCGTCGGACATGAACGCCAAGAAGCCACCGTCAGGGGAGACACGCGCTGTCAGGGAGCTCAGGTTTTCGTGCATCGCGACCCGCGAGCTCGGCCCGTCGGCCCAGTCGAGCGCATCGCGCGCGGAGAGCTTCGCGATGAAGGCAGTCTCGGTCCGCCCGGGATCAGCAGGGTCGGGCTCTGAGACGTAGAGGTTGCACGTGTCGGCGGGCGTTTCGCCTTCTTCGGCGTAGCGCGGGCAGTCGCCCTGCGAGGCCCCTGACGCAAGCACACCGTTCGCGACGAAGTAGCTGACCTGCGCATCCCGGCTGGCTCCCGGGATCAGTCCCAGCACATCGGCCGCGTCCTGGGCACCGCCCGCCGTCAGATCCACCAGTCGCCCAGCGAGCGGCTGGCCCGGCGAGCTCGTGAGTCGAAACTCATAAAGATCGGCCGGGCCTTCCGGGCCGACAGGTTCCAGCTGCGAATCTTCGCTCAGACGCGCAGTATCCGTGAAGAGAACGCGCGAGCCGTCAGAAGAGGCCGTCTGGAAGTGGACTTCTTGATGTTCGGCGCCCGGTTCGGGGACT
>JASLHP010000081.1 GCA_030149625.1 Solirubrobacteraceae bacterium | reverse complement strand
CCGCGATGGAGCGCGGCGCGGCTGGTTTGTCTTCGTGGTGCAGCTGCCGGGCGAGGTGGATCGCGATGAGGTCGTGCGCCGGCTGCTGCAGCTCGGCGTGCAGAGCAAGCCCTACCTGCCGGCGATCCACCTGATGAGCTTCTATCGCGAGCGCTTCGGCCACCGCGAGGGAGAGTTTCCGGTGTGCGAGGACGTTGCGGCGCGCTCACTCGCGCTGCCGTTCTTCCCGCAGATGAGCGAGGGGCGGGTGGCACATGTCGCCGAGCGCCTGGCGATGGTGCTGGCGACGCGTGGCGCAGCCGTAGACTGAGCGCCCGTGTCGCGCTTTCACGAGCCACAGGACCCGGCCTTCCAGCGGCTGAACTCCTCGATCGAGTTCGACCGGCGCCTATGGCCGTATGACATCGAGCAGTCGCGCGCGCACGCGAGGATGCTCGCCGAGCGCGGGATCATCGCGGTCGCCGACCGCGATGCGCTGCTCGCCGGACTCGACCAGGTGGCGCGCGAGCTCGACGCGCGTGACGGGTTTCGCTTCGAGGCCGATGACGAAGACATCCACATGGCGATCGAGCGGCGTCTGACCGAGATCGTCGGCGCCGTCGGCGGACGCCTGCACACGGCGCGCTCGCGCAACGACCAGGTGGTGACGGATCTCGCGATGTACACGCGCGCTCGCAGCGTCGAGGCCCAGAACGCGATCACGGCGCTGATGGCCGTGCTGCTGGAGCGCGCCGAGCAGCACCTCGACTGGTCGATGCCCGGCTACACCCACCTGCAGCGTGCCCAGCCCGTGTATCTCTCACACCACCTGCTCGCGTACTTCTGGATGCTCCAGCGCGACCGCGAGCGCTTCGCGTTCGCCGAGCGCGAGTCCGCGGGACGGCTGCCGCTTGGCGCGGGCGCGCTCGCCGGCGTCAGCTTCGATACCGATCGCCGCATGCTGGCGCGCGAGCTTGGCTTCTCTGGTGTCGCGCCGAACTCGATCGACGCGGTCTCCGGGCGCGACTTCGTGTTCGACTACCTGGGCGCCGCGGCGACCTGCTCGACGCACCTCTCGCGCCTGGGCGCCGAGATCGTCCTGTGGTGCAGCACCGAGTTCGGCTTCTGCGAGCTGCCGGATGCCTGGAGCGCGACCTCGTCGATCATGCCGCAGAAGAAGAACCCGGACGCGGCGGAGCTGCTGCGCGCGAAGGCGCCGCGCGTCGTCGGCCGCCTAGCGGCATTCCACGGCGTGATGCACGCGCTGCCGCTGACGTACAACAAGGATCTGCAGGAGGACAAGGAGCACCTGTTCGACGCCGTGGACACGCTGCAGCTGACGCTCGCGGCCGCTCGCGGGATGATCGCGGGCGTCAGCTTCGATCGCGAGCGCATGCGCGCCGCCGCCGCCGACGAGCTGATCGCGGCGACCGACGTCGCGGACCTGTTGGTGCGGCTGGGACTGCCGTTCCGCGAGGCCCACGGCGTGGTCGCGGGGCTCGTGCGCACGGTGCTCGACAGCGGTCGGTCCTTGTCGCAGCTGCGCGTCGATGAGCTGGCGGCGCACAGCGAGCTGTTGGCGGAGCACCACGAGCAGTTCCAGGGCGTGCTCGCACAGAGCTCGTGGCTCGAGTCGAAGATCTCCGAGGGCGGCACATCGCTCGCGCGCGTGCGCGAGCAGCTCGCGCTGGCGCGCGGTGCCCTCAACGCCGGGGCGGAGTCGTGACGCGAGATGTCCGTCTCGGCGCTTGACGCTGCGCGGCCGCTGCCGGCTGACTTCTACGCGCATCCGGTGCTCGACGTCGCACGCGAGCTGATCGGCTGCACGGTCGCGCACGCTGGCGCGGCGGGCGTGATCGTCGAGACCGAGGCCTACCACGAGTCCGAGCCTGCCTGCCACGCGTTCGTCGGCGTCACGCCGCGTACGAAGACACTGTTCGGCGCTCCAGGCCGCGCGTACGTGTACCGCTCCTACGGCATCCATGCGCTGTTGAACGCTGTGTGCGAGCCCGAGGGCGTGGGCGCCGCGGTACTGATTCGGGCGCTCGAGCCGTGTGCGGGCGTCGAAGCGATGCGGGCGCGGCGAGGCCTGTCCGCGACGGCGCCGCTCGAGGATCTGTGCTCGGGCCCGGGCAAGCTCACGCAGGCGCTCGGCGTCTCGCTGCTCGAGAACGCCAGCAGCCTGTCGAGCGGTCCCGTGCGAATCGGACCGCGACCGGTCGCGTGGGCGGACCCGCCGATCCTCGACGGCACGCGCATCGGCATCAGTCGCGCCGTTGAGCTGCGCTGGCGCTTTTGCGTGGCGGGGAACCGCCACGTCTCGCGGCCGCGCCCGTCAGCCTGGCGCGGCGGCGCCGCCGGTCGCTGACGGCGCGGTGGTGGTCGGCGGCGTCGCCGGCGCGGGCGTCGCCGGGGTTGGTTCGGCGCTCGGTGGCGCTGCTGGCGCGGCGGTGTGTTCGGGGGCGTGGGTTTCGGGTTCCTGGGCGCCGGCGCCGGGTGCGGCGGTGGCGCCCTTGTTGCCGTCAGGCGTGGCCGGGCTCGCTGACTTGCTCGCAGCCGCCGGCGCGGAGATGGGGGCGGCTGCTTCGGGCGTGGCCGTGCTCTGCTTTTCGCCCGCGCCGCCGCCGCCGTGCCGCTTGGCGGCAGCGTGTTCCGCGCGTTCTTTTTCGATCCCCAGCGCTGAGATCATGAAGTCGTGCCAGATCAGCGCCGGGAAGGTGCCGCCGAGGACCGGGGTGCCGTTGAAGTCGGTCGTCATCGGAATCAGCTTGTTGGGATAGCCGACCCAGACCGCGACCGTGAACTTGGAGTCCCAGCCGACGAACCACGCGTCGCCGTAGTTCGAGGTGGTGCCGGTCTTGCCGGCGGCGAACTGCCCGATCGCAGCCGCCTTGCCAGTGCCGTATTGGATCACCGTCTCGAGCATCGAGGTCTCGGTTTCGGCGACTGAGGCCGGCAGCACTCGGTTGGTGATGACCTTGTTCCTTTCGACGCGCGAGCCGTCCGGCAGCGGCTGCGTTCCGGCCGTGACTTCCTGGATGCCGACGGGGGCATCGCCTTCCACGAGCGAGCCGGTCACGCGTTCGCCGCTGTGCGCGATCGTCTCATAGGCGTGCGCCATGTCCAGCGGCGTGACGCCGACGGTGAGGCCGCCGATCGTCATCGCCGGGTTGGTCGAGAGCGGCGTGGTGATGCCCATTCTGTGAGCGAGCTTGGCGATGCGTTCGGTGCCGACCTTGAGGCCGACTTCGGCGAAGATCGAGTTGTCGGAGTAGGCGAGCGCTCCCGTCAGCGTGTTCTCGCCGGTGTAGGCGCCTTCGTCGTTGTGCACGACGAACTTTTCCTGCCCGCCCGGGTGGTGGACGATGAACACCTTTTCCTTGGACGTCCACACCGAGTCGGGCGAGATCCCGTCCTCGAGCGCGGCCGCGAGGTCGAACGCCTTGAACGAGGAGCCCGGCTGGCGCTGACCCTGCGTGGCGAGGTTGAACGGGCTTTCGTCGTAGTTGCGCCCGCCGATCATCGCGCGCACGTCGCCGGTCGAGTTTTCGATCGCAACCAGCGCGGCCGAGGGATCGCCTGTGTACGCGAGGTAGTTGTTGACGGCCTGTTCGCCCGCGCGCTGCAGCTCGAGGTCGAGCGTCGTCGTGATCTTCAGGCCGCCGTCGAAGGCACGCTGGGCGCCATAGCGTTCGATCACCTGCTGCTGCGCCCAGCTCGTGAAGTAGCCAGCGTCGACCCCTTCGACGGTCTGCTCTTGCGGCGCCTGGATCTCGGTCGGCGAGGGGAGCGCTTGCTGGATGCTCTCCTCGTATACGGATCTCGTCAGGTAGCCCTGATCGAGCATCTGGCGCAGAACGACGTTGCGGCGTTCGCGGGCGGCGAGAGGGTGCTCGGCCGGGTCATATTCGGTCGGCGACTGGATGATGCCGGCGAGCAGCGCGGCCTCCCACGGTTTGAGCTGCTGGACGCACAGCTGCTGTCCAGGCGTGCCGCAACCGACGTGATTGACTTCGTGTCCGAAGTAGGTCTGGGCCGCCGCCTCAATCCCGTAGGCGCCGTTTCCGAAGTAGATCGTGTTGAGATAGGCGGTGATGATCTTTTCCTTCGACCACTTGTGCGAGAGCTGGTAGGCGAGCGCCGCCTCGCGCAGCTTCTCGAAGATCGTGCGGTGAGACTGCGCCGCGAGCGCGTTCTTGATGAACTGCTCCTCGATCGTCGAGGCGCCCTGCGCGGCGCCTTTGTGCTCGATGTCGTCGACGAACGCGCGCGCGATGCCGCGCAGGTCGATGCCGCTGTTGCTCCAGAAGCGCTTGTCCTCGATCGAGACCGCCGCGTCCTTGACGATCGTGGGGATCTGTTCGGCGGTGACGATCACGCGGTTCTGCTGGCTGAGCACGCCGATCGGATGGCCGAGGTCGTCATAGAGCATCGAGCTCTTCTCGTTCTTGTAGAGCGCGAACTTGGTCAGCGACGGCAGATCGGCGGCGACCGAGACGAAGATGCCGAACACGAACGAGATCAGGCCGAGCAACAGGACCGCGAATAGGATCGCCAGGAAGCGCAGCCGCTTCAGGCGTGTGCGACGGGTCGAGCGCTGCGCGTCGGAGCCCGGCTCCGCCAGGAGCGGAGAGCTCGGGGAGAGCACTGCGGTGGGTGCTATGTCGGGGCGATCGTCATCGCTCATCAGCGGCGCGGGAGGGCTGGCCCGCGGATTGCGAGAGGAGTTCGACTGCGGCCCGCGCGGGCCGCAGTCGGTATCGCGCGGTGGGACCCTCCGGGCCGCGAGAGTCTAGCATTGGCATCGATGCCGAACGCCGCCGAAGGGCCCGCCGACGACCACGCGCGGCTGGCCGCGGAGCTGGCCGCGAACGCTGTCGATGAGCTGCCTGTGGGCGCGCTTGCGGCCAAGCTGCGCGTGGCGGCCGCGGAGGGGCGCCAACTACGGGTGAAGCTGGGAATCGACCCTACTGCGCCCGACATCCACCTCGGCCACGCGGTCGTGCTGGGCAAGCTGCGCGAGTTTCAGGACGCAGGCCATCGCGTGGTGTTGATCATCGGCGACTACACGGCGCGTGTGGGCGACCCGTCGGGCCGCTCGACGCTGCGCCCGATGCTCTCCGCCGCGGAGATCGACGCAAATGCGGCGAGCTTTCAGGAGCAGGCCCTGAAGATCCTCGACGCGGACCCAGAGCGCTTGGAGGTGCGGCGCAACGGCGAGTGGCTGGACATGGCGATGAGCGAGCTGCTGGCACTCCTCGGCACGACGACAGTCGCGCAGCTGCTCGAGCGCGACGACTTCGCCAAGCGCTGGTCGGGCGGCGAGCCGATCTCGATGCTCGAGCTGATGTATCCGCTGTTGCAGGGATATGACTCCGTGGCGATTCGCGCGGACGTCGAGTTGGGGGGCACCGATCAGAAGTTCAACCTGCTGCTTGGCCGCGACATCCAGCGAGCGTACGGGCAGCCCGAGCAGGCGATCCTGACGATGCCGATTCTGGTGGGCGTCGACGGACGCCTGAAGATGTCGAAGTCGCTGGGCAACCAGATCGGGGTGACCGACGCGCCGCAGGAGATGTACGGCAAGACGATGGCCATCCCCGATGCGGCGCTCCGCGAGTACTATCGGCTGTTGCTGAGGCGCGAGCCGGCGATCGGCGCCGGCTCGGGGGAGCTCTCGCCGCGCGATGCCAAGCGCGCGCTCGCACGCGAGCTCGTCGCGTGGCTGCACGCCGACGCCGACGCCGACGCCGCGGAGCGCCACTTCGATCGCGTGTTCGTCGAGCGTGGGGTGCCCGAGGAGCTCGAGGATGCGTCGTTCGACTGCGTCGAGGGGATGCTGCACCTGCCGGGCCTGATCGCGAGCGAGCTCGGCATGTCGCGCTCGGAGGCGCGGCGCGTGATCGACCAGGGCGGGGTGACGCTCGAAGGCCGGCAGCTGGGCCCCGGCGAGCACGACATCCCGTGCGCCGAGGCAGACGCTAGTATTCTGCGCGTGGGCAGGCGGCGCTTCCGGCGCTTGCGGGCCCGCTAGACGAAGCGAGCTCCAGAGCGCTATACTCGCTGGTCGGCCCGCAACGCGCCCTTGGGCGTGGGTCGGATCGGTCTCCTCCAGAAGGAAACACTTTCGGCGAGGCTAGGCGGTCTTTGAAAACTCAACAGCATGCGCATCTACGATCTTCGTGATCGTGGTGTGCGTCCAGGTTCGACCCGCCGACGGGAGCGCCCATGGCGTCCCCGGGTGGCGGTCAAGAGTCAAGTAGAGAAGTACCCCGTCACGGTTCGAGACCACGGTGTATAGGTCTCGATCGCCGAGCCGATCGTGCGCTTGTGCACGTCCCGGCGAAGGCAGCCGATGACAGCTTTTCGTGAAGTTCTTCACGGAGAGTTTGATCCTGGCTCAGGACGAACGCTGGCGGCGTGCTTAACACATGCAAGTGGAGCGACGAACCAGGGCTTGCCCTGGGGCAGAGCCGCGAACGGGTGAGTAACA
>JASLHP010000024.1 GCA_030149625.1 Solirubrobacteraceae bacterium | reverse complement strand
GGGCCCGATCGCGAGCCGGCTGTTGTGGCTCTTCCGCGGTCAGTCCGGTCAGCTCTCGCAACAGTCCGTCCATTCCGGCGATCTCGTACGACGCGCGCTGGCGTCCGGCGCCACCTCCTCGCTGCAGCAGCGAGTGCAGCCCCGCGAGGTCCTCGCCGCAGCCGAGCTCAGCCGCGCGATCGCCCGCGAGCTCGAGCGCCTCCTCGAGCAGTTGCGAGACCGGTCGCAGCCGCCCTTTCGCGTCGGGCAGGCGCGCGTGCACGCCGAAGCGCGCTGCTCGAAAGCCGCCCTCCTCGAGCACCTCCGTCGGTGGGTCCGGCTCCGCCTCGTCGCACTCGGCGGCGTGGCGCGCGAGGCAGTGGGCGAGCGCCGCCAGCCCCGCCGTGTCCTCGAGCGTCGTCTGCGCGTCGAGCGCACGGATCTCGACCGTGCCCAGTCGCGGATGCGGCCGCAGCTTCCACCAGAACCACGTGTAGTCGGGCACGTCGGCCGCGCGCGCGAGCAGTTGCGCCACCGAGCGGAAATCGGCATAGTCGCGCATCGCGCGCGGCACCCCTGAGCGTGGCCAGCCGCGGATCGTGACCTCGCGCGCCGAAGCCAATCCGGTGTCGCGACCGTGGCGAAACGGCGAGTTGGCGGCGAGCGCCTGCAGCAGCGGCAGATGACGGCGCAAGCCGTTGAACGCGCGAATCGCGGTTTCGGCGTCGGGCATCCCGATGTGGATGTGCAGCCCGCCGACGGGCGTGGCCACCGCGTCGCCCAGCAGGTCTCTGATGCGCTCGTAGCGCTCCTTGTCGGTGATCTCCGCCTCGCCCTCGGCTGCCGCGGGGTGCGTTCCCGAGCCGATCAGGCCGGCGCCAGTCGCGATCACGGCACGGCGCAGCGCGCGCAGGGTCTCGGTCGCCTCGGCGGCGCTGTGGCACACGTCTGTGATCAGCTCCACCTGGCAGGCGTGAAGCTCGCGCTCGACGGTGCCCTGCACCGGGCCGAGACGCTTCTGCACCGCGGTCGAGGCGTTCGTCTGGCGACCGGTGATCGGGTCGACCAGGAACAGCTCCTCCTCGACGCCCACCGTAAACGGCTCTCTCGAGCCGAACGCGTCCTCGGGCTGTGCGCTCGGGCTCATGCTCAAGTGTTCCCCGCGCATGCGGTTGTGGAAACAGCCGGAACCCGCTGTTCATTGGAGACCCTGGGGGAATCTTACGAAATCTTACTGGATTCTCGTAAGGTCACGTAAGAAATGCTAAGTTTTCGTCCGTGGCTAGAAACCCCTACCAGCCTGGCGTCGGTACCACCCCTCCGTACCTTGCCGACCGCGAGGAGCAGTTGCTGCGGTTTCACAACTATTTGCGTGACTTTCCCGAGAAGCGACGCAACATCCGTCTCAGCGGTCTACGAGGAGTGGGCAAGACGGTGCTACTCAAGGAGTACCGCCACGAGGCAAGCGAGCGGGGGTGGATCGTCGTCCGGCGCGACCTCAGCGCACGTCTTCTCAACGAGGCTGACTTCGCCACCGCCATCGCCGACGATCTTCAGATGGCTCTCCAGGCGTTCTCAAACGTCGCGAAGCTGAAGGCGCTTCTCGCAACAGCGAGCAGAGCGGTTGGGGAGATCACTGTAGGAATTCCCGGTGGCGCATCAGTAAGTATCAAACCTGGTATCCAGGCCAAGCAGTCGCTCCTCGAGGATCGCCTCAAGAATGCCCTCATCCACATCGGACGGCTGGCTGCAAAGGCCGAGCGTGGGGTCGCCTTCCTCTACGACGAGGCCCACTCGATCTTCGACCAGCCTCGCCGGCAGGAATACCCACTCAGCGCACTGCTAGGTGCCTTCGTCCAGGCTCAGGACGAGGATGACCCGCCGCTACCCGTGATGTTGATCGTCTCTGGCCTTCCTCCGCTGGCGCAGCATCTTCAGGCGGCGCGTAGCCATTCAGAGCGGCTCTTTCGCGTTGAGGAGCTCGGAAATCTGAATTTGGCTCACTCTGTAGGCGCGTCCAGCGAGGCGGCCCTGGCGCTGATCAAGCCAGCGGATGCGACAAACATCCATTTCGAGCCTGCCCTCGCGGAGCGGATTGCGAAAGACGTTGACGGTTATCCGTATTTCATTCAAAAGTACGGCGAGGCTCTCTGGGACACAGCCGACGCGACGGACGTTCGACTCATCACGGTGGACCTGTACACGGGGACTCGTGCACGGATCCAGGACGCGCTCGACGCCGAGTTCTTCGAGGGCCGCTACACGGATGCGACGCGCGCAGATCGATTGACATTGCGGGTGGCTGCCTCTGTAGGGGGCGAGCAGTTTGAGATCGCGAGGCTGGCGCGGGAGTTCACGAGTCGCAACGCGAACGCGACTCAGCAAAGCGTCAATCGACTTCTGAAGAGCAACCATATCTACCGCGTGAGCCAGGGCGTCTACGCATACACGGCGCCGCTGTTCGGCGACTTCATCCGACGCAAGTACAAGCGCCACGACGAGGATCGATAGCACGTACACCACCGTTCGACTCCGTTGTAGGGCCTCGCGGGCCTCGGAGCGGCCGCTACTCGCCGGTGGTGCCCCGAGCTTGCGAGTCGCCGAGCTACTGCGTTCGCCTTCTGCGCCTATCGCCGCCGTTGCGGACAGGCGACGGTCTTGCGGGCCTCCGTTTGCGTTCCGTCTTGGAAGCCCTGGACCTCGCCGCCGACGTGGATCTCGACGAACGCGCCGCCCGAGCCCACGCGCGAGGAAAATGGCTTGAGCAGCGTCCCCCTCCCATAGGACGGCGCTCAAAGGGGAGTCGCCCCTGAGCTAGGCTCACGCGGTGAGCGCCGGCAGGCCAACGGACCCAGCCTTCGCGCCAGTGCTGTCGGCGTCCGAGCTGCGGGAGATGGCCGCGTTCGGCAGCGAGCGGCCGGTGGCGAACGGAGAGCTGCTGTTCGAGGCCGGCGAGGCTTCGCTGGACCTGTTCGTCGTGCTCGTCGGCGAGGTCGAGGTCATACGCGCCGACGGCACGGAAGCGGTCGTCGTGACGTTCGGCCCGGGCGAGTTCATCGGCGAGATGACGCTGTTGACCGGTCAGCGCCGCTTCTTGACGGCCCGCGTATCGCGTCCAGGCCGCGTGCTGGCGATCGAGCAGGCCGAGTTCCGGCGGCTGATGAGCGTGCGTCCGGCGCTCGCCGACGTCATCTTCGCCGCGCTGCTCGCGCGACGCGAGTTCCTGCGCTCCGGGCAGGGAGCGCAGGCGATCAGGATCATCGGCTCGCGCTATTCGCCCGAGGCGATGAGCCTGCGCACGTTCGCCGAGCACTCGCGCCTGGCGCACACGTGGATCGACCTCGAGGGCGCCGAGGACGTGGAAGCGCTGCTCGCGAGCATGGGCCTCGGTCCCCAGGACACGCCCGTGGCGATCACCCCGACGGGCGTCCTGCGGCGCGCCTCGGCGGCGATGCTCGCCGAGCAGCTCGGCCTCACGTTCCAGCCGAAACCGGGTTACATCTTCGACCTGATCGTCGTCGGCAGCGGGCCGGCCGGTCTCGCCGCCGCCGTGTACGGCGCGTCCGAGGGTCTCAGCACGGTCTGCTTGGACGCCGTCACGGTCGGCGGCCAGGCCGGCGCGAGCTCCCGCATCGAGAACTACGCGGGCTTCCCCAACGGCATCTCCGGCGGAGATCTCACCTCGCGGGCCGCCGTACAGGCGTTGCGGCTGGGAGCCCGATTGAACGCGCCCTGCGAGGTCGTCGGGCTGCGCACCGAGGGAAGCTTCCACGTGATCGTGCTCAGCGACGGCAGCGAGATCCCCACGCGCGCGGTGATCGTCGCCTCCGGCGCGCGCTACCGGCGGCTCGCGGTCGACGGTCTCGATCGCTTCGAGGGGGCCGGCGTGTACTACGCGGCCACCGATCTGGAGGCGCGTGTATGCGACGGAGCCCCAGTCGTGGTCGTCGGCGGCGGCAACTCCGCGGGACAGGCCGCCATCTACCTCGCTCAGAGCAACTGCGCGGTGACGATCGCCATCCGTCGCGCCGACCTCGCGCAGACCATGTCTCGCTATCTGATCGAGCGGATCGAGGCCGACCCGAAGATCAGTCTGATCACAGGCGTCGAAGTGCAGGCATTGGCCGGCGAGCCCCGCCTGGAGCGGGCCACGCTCATCGACCTCGCGAGCGGCGAGCAGCGGGCGATCGCGTGCGCGGGCTTGTTCTGCTTCATCGGCGCAAGCCCCGCGACGGGGTGGCTGAACGGCGGCGTGCTGCTCGACGAGGACGGCTTCATTCTCACCGATCGCCAACTGCCCGCGCCGCTCGCCGTCGACGGGTCCGGCGCGCTGCCGTTCGAGACCTCCACGCCCGGCGTGTTCGCCGCCGGCGACGTCCGCCGCGGCTCGATGAAGCGCGTCGCCGCCGCCGTCGGCGAGGGCTCCAGCGCGGTGCGCTCCGTGCACGAGCGTCTCGCCACGCGTGTGTAGAGTCAACTCATGGCGAGCACCGCAGCCGCGCCCCCCACGCTCAGCCCCAAGGACTTCCTCGGCATCGACCAGCTGCTCTCCGATGAGGAGCGCGACATCCGCGACACGGTGCGCGCGTTCGTGCGCGATCGTGTGCTCCCGGAGATCGGCGACTGGTTCGAGGAAGCGCGCTTTCCCACGAGCGAGCTCGCGCCGCGGCTCGGCAAGCTCGGGGTGCTCGGCATGCACCTGGAGGGATATGGCTGCGCCGGCGCGAGCGCGACCGCGTATGGACTTGCCTGTCTGGAGCTCGAGGCGGGCGACAGCGGGCTGCGCTCGCTCGTCTCCGTGCAGGGGTCGCTCGCGATGTACGCGATCTGGCGCTGGGGCTCGGAGCAGCAGAAGCGCGAGTGGCTGCCGCGAATGGCGGCCGGCGAGGCGATCGGATGCTTCGGTCTGACCGAGCCCGACGCGGGCTCGGACCCCGGCGCGATGCGCACACGCGCGCGCCGCGACGGCGGCGACTGGATTCTGCACGGGCAGAAGATGTGGATCACGAATGGCTCGATCGCCGACGTCGCCGTCGTCTGGGCCACGACCGAGGAGGGCGTGCGCGGCTTTCTCGTGCCCAAGGGCACGCCCGGCTTCGCGACGCAGGACATCCACCGCAAGCTGTCGCTGCGCGCGTCGGTCACCTCCGAGCTGTTGCTCGACGACGTGCGCCTGCCCGGCGAGGCGATGCTGCCCGAGGCCACCTCGCTGCGCGGCCCGTTGTCGTGCCTGAACGAGGCGCGCTACGGGATCGTGTGGGGCGCCGTCGGCGCCGCGCGCTCGTGCTTCGAGGCGGCGCTCGACTACAGCAAGGAGCGCATCGCGTTCGGGCGCCCGATCGCGGCCACCCAGATCCAGCAGCACAAGCTCGCGCAGATGGCGCTCGAGGTCAACCGCGCGACGCTGCTCGCGCTGCACCTCGGTCGCTTGAAGGACGAGCATCGCCTCGCGCCCGAGCACGTCTCGATCGGCAAGCTCGGCAACGTCAACGCCGCGCTCGAGGTCGCACGCACCGCCCGCCAGATGCTCGGCGCCAACGGCATCACGCTCGAGTACCCCGTCATCCGCCACATGAACAATCTCGAGTTGATCGTCACCTACGAGGGCACCGCCGACGTGCACGCGCTCGTCGTCGGCGGCGCGCTCACGGGGATTCAGGCGTTCCGCTAGGCGCGCCACGCCGGTCACGCGCCCGCTCCGCGAGCACCAGCGAGGACGCGCCAAGGTCTCCCTTCTGGCGGATCGTCCCGTGTGCGCCGATACGCAGCACGGCGCGCGACCCGACGCCCGTTCAGGTTCCTTTCAGGCTCGCCGGTCAGGATGGCCTACATGCGTCTGTTGGTGGTCGACGACGACCCCGCCGTGCGCGAAGCGCTGGCGCTCGTGCTCGACCTCGACGGCTTCGAGGTGAGCACCGTCGCCAACGGCCGCGAGGCGATCCGCGCGCTCGCCGTGGCCTCGCCCGACGCGGTGATCCTCGACGTGCTGATGCCCGGCATCGACGGCCTGGAGGTGTGCCGGCGGATGCGCGCGACCGGCGACCGCACGCCGGTGCTGATGCTCACCGCCCGCGCCGAGGTCGCGGAGCGCGTCGCCGGCTTGGAGGCCGGCGCCGACGACTATCTGGCCAAGCCGTTCGCGCGTGAGGAGCTGGTCGCGCGGCTGCGCGCACTGCTGCGCCGCACCGGCTGGGAGGGCGACGATCGCACGCTGCGCTTCGAGGACCTGGAGCTCGATCCCGTCGCCCACGAGGCACGTCGGGGCGAGCGTCTGCTGGAGCTGACCCGCACCGAGTTCCTGCTGCTGGAGATGCTGATGCTGCACCCGCGCCAGGTGCTGACCCGCTCGGTGATCTTCGACCACGTCTGGGGCTATGACTTTGGTCCCGCCTCCAACTCGCTGGAGGTCTACATCGGCTATCTGCGCCGCAAGACCGAGGCGCATGGCGAGCGGCGTCTGGTGCACACGGTGCGCGGCGTCGGCTACGTGCTGAGGCCGCCGCGATGAGCTTTCGCCGTCGCACCGTGCTGCTCGCGGCCGGTGCTGTGGCGGTCGCGGTCGTGATCGCCTCGATCGTCGTGTACTTCGTGACGCGCGGCCAGCTGCTCGGCCAGCTCGACCGCACGCTTCGCGAGAAGCCCGCCACCGTCGAGTTCGTGACCGGGCCGAACGGCGCCGTCTCGGAATCCGGAAGCGCAGTAGGGCTGCCGCGGCTCGGATTGCAGGCCCGTGGCGGCGGCATCGTCGCCGCCGCGCCCGCGCCCGCCCTCAGCGGCTCGCAGAGCGAGCGGGTGACGATGCCGGTGAAGCAGCCGAAGGGAGCGAAGACCGAAACGGTCACGATCGAACGCAGAACTGTGAAGCTGCCACGCGGAACGCTCGCCGGCAAGCCGCCGCCGCCGGACGCCAGGGAGATGCTCGCGCTGCCCCGGCAATCGCTCGGCGGCGCGACCGGCTACGTCCAGCTCGTCACCGCGACCGGCAGTCTGCTGCACTCCGAAAGCCGCGGCACGCTGCTGCCGGTCACCCCCGCGACGCGGGCGGTCGCCGCCGGCAGGCGCCCGGCGTTCTTCAGCGACGTGACGATCGCCGGCGCGCCCGTGCGGATGTTCACCGAGGCCGCCGGCAAGGGCGGCGTGTGGCAGGCCGCGCTCCCGCTCGGCGACGTCAACAGCACGCTCTCGCGTCTGCGTCTGGTGCTCGGGCTCGTGTGCCTGGGTGGGGTCGGGCTGGCGATCGCGCTCGGGCTGCTGGTCTCGCGCGCGGCGCTCGCGCCTGTGCGCCGCCTGCGCGGCGCCGCCGAAAGCGTCGCCCGCACACAGGACCTCGGCCATCGCATCGAAGCCCGCGGCGACGACGACCTCGGGCGCCTGGCGGAGAGCTTCAACACGATGCTCGCCGCGCTCGAGCGCTCGCGTCTGGCTCAGCGCCAGCTCGTCTCGGACGCCTCGCACGAGCTGCGCACGCCGATCACCAGCGTGCAGGCAAACCTCGACGCGCTGGCGCTCGGCGAACGGCTGCCGCCGCGCGAGCGCGCGCGAATCGTTGCCGCCGTGCAGGCTCAGCTGGGCGAGCTCACCGTCCTGATCGGGGACCTCGTGGATCTCTCCAAGACCGAGGTCGACGAGCTCGAGGTCGAGGACGTGCGGCTCGACCTGGCCGTCGCCGTGGCCGTGCGCCGCGCGCGCCTGCACGCGCCGGGCTGCGAGTTCGTGCTCGACGCCGCGCCGTGCCTGGTGCGCGCCGCGCCCGCGCGCCTGGACCGGGCGATCGCCAACCTGCTCGACAACGCCTGCCAGTGGGGCGCACGCGCGCCGATCGAGATCCGTGTCCGCGACGGCGTGCTCGAGGTGCGCGATCGCGGTCCGGGCTTTGCCGCCGAGGATCTCTCCCGCGTGTTCGACCGGTTCTATCGGGCGCCCGCGGCAAGAGCACGTCCCGGCGCTGGGCTGGGCTTGGCGATCGTCCGCCAGATGGCCGAGTCGCACGGCGGCTCGGTGCATGCGTCCAACGTTCCCGGTGGCGGAGCGCGCCTGACGTTGGAGCTGGCGCTCGTGCCGATGACGGACGCCGAGCTGCGCGACTGCTCTCCCGCGCACGTGTAGCGCTTCATCGAGCTCCTCGTCTTCTCTAAGCGGATTCTCAGCTTGCGGGCGCTTCATCTGCGTATCGCAGCGCCCGCCGCCATCAAAAAGCAGAGGAGCCTCATGTCGCCGTTCCGTCCATCTATCTTCTCTCGCCCGCTCGTCCTGGCTGTAAGCGCAGGCCTGGCGCTGACGCTCGCCGCGTGCGGGGGCTCCAAGCCCGACTCGCCGGCCAGCGAACGGGCCACCGAACGCAGCAACGAAGTCAAGCTGGCCGACTACGCACGCTGCCTGCGCGAACACGGGATAAATGCGCAGATCTCGTCCGCGGGAGGGGAAGTCCACGGCGTCGGGATCGAGGTCAACGGAACCAGCAACGGGGGCGGACGAGTGGCCATGGAAGCGGCCCAGAACGCGTGCAAGAAGTACCAGCCCGCGCCGCGGAAGGTGAAGCTCTCGCCGCAGCAGAAGGTGGAACAGGAAGAAGGTGTCAGGAAGTTCGCGGCCTGCATGCGCTCGCACGGCATCGACATCCACGCCGCGGCCTCCGAAGGGCACGTCCAGATCCAGATTCACGGTGGGCCGGGGAGCGGCGGGCCGAATCCCGAAAGCCCCTCATTCCAGAAAGCGCAGGAAACCTGCGGGAAGTACATGCACGGCCCCAACGGCGGCAAGTTCAAGGCCCCGCCGAGCTCCCCGGGCGGGTCAACCCAGGAAGGAAGCCCCGGGGCGGCGGCACCGTCATCGCTGTCCGTCGGCGGCTGAGACGGTGAGCGCATCGGGAGAACTGGCGTCCCAGTCCGAGGACGCCGCTGGGTGGCCACCCGAGCGCGGCGGTGCCGAGGCGAGCCTGACCGGCGAGCCTCCTCGCCGGCGGGCTCGCTGGCTGATGCTCGCCGCGCTCGCGACCGTCGCGCTGGCGGCGATCGCGATCGTCCTGCTCGACGCCCGCGGCTCCCATCGCGACCGCGGCGGGGGCGGCATCCCGCCGGGACAGACGACCGCCACCGTCACACGTCGCACGCTCACCGAAAGCTCGACCGCAGACGGCACGCTCGGGTACGGCGCGGCGCTGGACCTGTACGACCGGCTGGCCGGCACCTTCACCTGGCTCCCCTCAGTGGGCGCGGTCGTCGGCCGCGGAGGCACCCTGTTCAAGCTCGACAACCAGCCGGTGGTGCTGATGTACGGGCAGATCCCCGCCTACCGCACGCTCGAGGAGGGCGTCAGCGATGGCCTCGACGTGGCGGAGCTCAACGAGAACCTGATCGATCTCGGCTACGACCCCTACGGCGAGATCGGCGGTGACAGCGAATCGTTCGGCGCCGGCACCGCCGCAGCGGTGCGGCGCTGGCAGCACGCCGAGGGCCTGAGCGAAACGGGTGAGGTCGAGCTCGGGCGCATCGTGTTCGCCCCCAGCGCGCGGCGCATCACCTCCGTGCACGTCGGCCTCGGACAGGACCCTCCTGCCGCGCAAAGCCCGGCGACGCCCGGCGACGGACAAGCAGGCAAAGGGGCGCCAGCCGAAAAAACACCCGCCGAGCAGGCACCCGCGAAGAAACAAGCGCCCGCGAAGCAGCAATCCCCCAACAAAAAATCCCCCAAGAGAAAATCCCCCAACACGAAGAAACCCCAAGGTGACTCCTCCGGCGACTCCTCCGGCGACTCCTCCCCCGAAGGCGGCAGCGAAGCCGACGAGGGCAGCGAAGCCGATAGGGGTGACGAAGCCGACAAGGGCAGCGAAGCCGATAGGGGTGACGAAGCCGACAAGGGCAGCGAAGCCGACAGGGGTGACGAAGCCGACAAGGGCAGCGAAGCCGACAGAGGTGACGAAGCCGACAAGGGCAAAGAAGCCGACAAGGCTGACGAAGGCGGCTCGGGCGACGCGCCGGCGGCCGGGGGAGGCACGCTCGTGCTGAGCACCACCTCGACGCAGCAGCTCGTGCAGCTCAAGCTGAAGGCCGAACAGCAGCAGCTCGCGCGCGTTGGCGAGTCCGCGCCGGTGACGCTGCCCGGCGGCGGCGTGGTGCACGGGCGGATCGTCGAAGTCGGCACCGTCGCCAGCGAATCGAAATCCGGCGACGAAGCCGAAAAGGGCGCGAGCGACGAAAGCGGCGAATCGGCGACGATCCCGGTGACGCTCGCGCTCGACCGGCGTGTGCCGCGGCTCGACGACGCTCCGGTCAGCGTCGTGCTCGTCAAGAGCATCCGCCGCGACGTGCTGACGGCGCCGGCGACGGCACTGACGGCGCTCGCCGGCGGCGGCTATGCGCTGGAGGTGCTCGAAGGCGAACGGAGCAGGCCGCTCGCGGTGACCCTGGGGATGTTCGCCGACGGATACGTGCAGGTCGAAGGTGCGGGCCTGCGCGAAGGACTGACGGTGCTCGAGTCCGAATGAACGACGCGCCGGTGCTCGAGCTGGCCGGGGTGGTCAAGCGCTACCCGGGCGATGTGCAGGCGCTGCGCGGCGTCGATCTGAGCGTGCGTGGCGGCGAGCTGTGCGCGATCGTCGGGCCGTCAGGCTCGGGCAAGTCGACGCTGCTGCACATCATGGGCACGCTGGAACGCGCCAGCGAGGGCATCGTGCGGATCGCCGGCGTGGATGCCGCGCGGGCGTCCGACCGCGAGCTGGCGGCGCTGCGCGCGCGTCACATCGGCTTCGTCTTCCAACAGTTCCACCTGCTCGACGCGTACAGCGCCTTGGAGAACGTGGCCACCGGCCTGCTGTACACGGGCACGCCGGCCGCGCGCCGTCGCCGCGCGGCGACGGCGGCGCTCGAGCGGGTCGGGCTCGCGCACCGCCGCGGGCACACCTCGGCGCTGCTCTCCGGCGGTGAGCGCCAGCGCGTGGCGATCGCACGGGCGCTCGTCAGCCAGCCGGCGGTGCTGCTCGCCGACGAGCCGACCGGCAACCTCGACAGCGCCAATGGCGCCGACATCATCGCGTTGCTGCGCGAGTTGAACGCGCAGGGCACGACTGTGGTCGTCATCACCCACGACCTGGAGATCGCGGGCTCGTTGCCGCGACAGGTCGAAATCCGCGACGGGCGGCTCGTGCCCGAGCGGCTGGCCTCGGTGGCGAGGTGAGCGCCACCGTGCTGCCGCGCAGCCGCCTGTCGGCGGCGGACGCGCTGCGCGTGGCGAGCGTCGGGCTGCGCACGCGCCGCCTGCGCGCCGCGCTCTCGGCGCTGGGTGTCGCGATCGGGATCGCGGCGATGGTCGCCGTGCTGGGGATCTCGGACTCGAGCAAGGCCGGGCTGGTCGCGGAGCTGAACGAACTGGGCACCAACCTGTTGACGGTCACGCCGGGGCAGACGTTCTTCGGCAAGGCCGCCGAACTGCCTGAAGCGGCGGTCTCCGACGTTCGCAATCTGCGCAGCGTGATGCGGGCCGCCGCGCTCAGCTCCGTCTCCTCGGCCAGCGTGCGGCGCAGCCCCTACATCGAAGCGGCCGAAACGAGCGGCATCGCCGTGGACGCCGCCAATCCCCAGCTGCTGGCGACGCTCGACGGGCGGATGTCGGCCGGACGCTTCCTGGGTCCGGCGAACGTTCGCCTGCCGCTGGTCGTGCTCGGCGCGGTGGCGGCACAGCGGCTCGGGGTGAGCAGGCTGGCGGTTGACGGCAGGCCGGTGCAGGTCTACATCGGCGACACGTGGTTCACCGTCGCCGGCGTGATCGGCCCGTTGCCGTTGGCCCCGGAAATCGAACGCGCGGCGCTGATCGGCTATCCGGTCGCACGGCGCCTGTTCGGCACGACCCGCCACGCGAGCATGCTCTACGTGCGCGCCGACAGCGAACACGTACGCGAAGCCGCGGGCCTGCTCGGCGCCGCCGCCGATCCCGAGGCCCCCGAACAGACGCAGGTCAGCCGGCCCTCGGACTCCCTGCAGGCCCGAGCCGACGCGCAGAGCGCCTTGACGGCGCTGTTCCTCGGTCTCGGCGCGGTCGCGCTGCTGGTGGGCGGCGTGGGTATCGCCAACGTGATGGTCATCTCGGTGCTGGAGCGCCGTCCGGAGATCGGCCTGCGCCGGGCGCTCGGCGCGCGGGCCGTGCACATCGGCGTCCAGTTCCTGGGGGAGTCGATGCTGTTGTCGCTGCTCGGCGGCGGGCTGGGCATCGCACTGGGGGCGGCGGCGACAGCCGCCTACGCCTCGCTGCAGGGTTGGATCGTGACGGTGCCCGTGCTGTCGATCGGCGGCGGTGTCGCGACCGCGCTGGCGCTCGGCGCGCTCGCCGGCGTGTACCCCGCCGCGCGCGCCGCGCGG
>JASLHP010000417.1 GCA_030149625.1 Solirubrobacteraceae bacterium | reverse complement strand
CAGCAACGTCGAGATCTCGCTCAGCGCGCTCAGTCCTTCGAGCGCGTTCGCGTCGTATTGACGCTCGCGTTCACGCAGCGTCTCCACGCCGAGGCCAGGGCGATTGGCGAGACAGAGGGCCGCCGCGCGGTGGCACGGGCGCTCGCCAATCGCCCTGGCCTCGGCGTGGAGACGCTGCGTGAACGCGAGCGTCAATACGACGCGAACGCGCTCGAAGGACTGAGCGCGCTGAGCGAGATCTCGACGTTGCTGCTGGTTTCCGCCGCGCTGGCGGTCGCGGCGGCGCTCAGCGCGAGCATCTGGCAGCGGCGCGCCCGTCTGGCATCGCTGAAGATCCAGGGCTACGACACCGGCCAGCTGTGGCGCGCACTGCTGCTGGAGAGCGTGATCGTGCTCGGCGTCGGCTGCATCATCGGCGCCATCGCGGGCGTCTACGGGCATGCGCTCGCCAGCCGCTGGCTGCGACTCGCGACAGGCTTCCCGGCCCCATTTCAGACCGGTCTGGGGCGAGTACTGCTGACGCTCGCGCTGCTCGCGGTGATCTCGCTGACCGTCATCGCGCTGCCGGGGCTCGCCGCGGCGCGCGCGCCCGCGCGCGAGAGCCTTCAGGAGTGACTATGTATCGAGGCTCAGGCAAACGAAACTGTTCTGGTGGTTGCTTCCGCGCGGCAGAGTCAACTGTCGCTGGCGAGTGCGTTCACCGGCGCCGCCTCTCGTTACTGGCTAGGAGTCTTCCCACTGATCGGACGGGAGCTGCGCCACTGGCATGAGCGCGCGCGGCAGATACCGGATCCCGTGCTCCGCCGCATGGCGCTCGTCACGCAGCGTGACGAGCGCGGCAACTACGAGGGCGCGGCGGCCTACGCCGTACTCGTTCCGCGCGTGTACCGCGCACGAGTAGTGCGCGCGATCGTCGCCTTCCAGACGACATACGACTACGTCGACACGCTCGCCGAGCAGCCGAGCCCCGACCCGATCGCCAACGGCCGCCAGCTGCATCTCGCGCTGCTGCGAGCGCTCGATCCCGAAAGCGACCACGCCGATTACTACGAGCACCTGGCGAACGGCTTGGACAACGGCTACATCAGGCAGCTGGTGGAGACGTGTCGGGGCGCCCTGCGCACGCTGCCCTCCTACGCGACCGTCGCCCAGCCGGCGCTGCACGCCGCCAGCACGATCGTCGCCTACCAGAGCCTCAACCACGAGGAGCGCCGCGAGGGGTCCCCAGCGCTGGCGCGATGGGGAGCGACGATCACGCCGCCGCAGAGCGGCCTGCTTTGGTGGGAGGCGGCGGCCGGCGGCGCTTCCTCGATGACCGTGTTCGCCCTGATCGCCGCCGCCGCCAAGCGGGAGCTGAGCGAGACGGAGACGGCGGCCACACACAGGGCGTACTTCCCGTGGATCAGCGCCCTGCATGTCCTGCTCGACAGCCTCATCGACCATTCCAAGGATCTCGAGCACGGCCATCACAACCTGATCGACCACTACTCCTCCGCCGCCGAAGCCGCAAACCGCCTCGGCTGGATCGCGACGCGCGCGGTAACCGGAGCGGAGTCCCTGCCCGACGGCGCGCACCATGCGCTGATCGTGGCCGCGATGACGAGCTTCTACCTGTCGACGCCGACCACGAGCGCACCGGGCGCTCGCCAAATCGCCCAGCGCGTGCTGGAGACGATGGGCGCGCTCGCAACGCCAACGATGGCCGTGCTCAGGGCGCAACGAGCCGCGAGCGGACTCCTGGCCGGCATGCGCGGGCCGGTCCTGTGGCTTCCGACTTGAGAGTCAAGTATTGGAGTTTCCCCTTGCCGGCTTCGTCCGCTGGCGCGAATATGGGCGATGCGTGAAACTGGAAATCTGCGTGAGCCAAGCAAGGCGCGTGAGATCCGGATCCCGCTTTCGTCTCGCCAGTGATCGAGCCGGGCGCCGAACGGCGCTCGGCTCGTGATTTCGATCCGGATCAGATCTCGATGACCTCCAGCGCCATCACGATAGAGCTGACGCGAGCGCAGGTCGATCAGATCGTGCGGCGCAGCGCCGGCGGCAACGCCGTGTCGAAGATCCTCGCCGGGCTCGTCGATGCGGAGCTCAAGTCGAGTTATCCGGCGCTGTCGGCAAGCCCGCGCCTGTCGCGGTCGCTCCTGCTGGGCCTGCTCGTGCTCGCCGCCTTCCCGACCGACGGTGAGGAGCTGGCCGTGTCCGACGTCGCCGCGCGCCTGAACCTCAGCCCCAGCACCACCCACCGTTACATGAGCACGTTGCTCGCCGTCGGCCTGCTCGAGCAGGACCCGCGCTCGCGGCGCTATCGCGTGCCGCCGAGCTCCTAGTCAGCGACGCTCCCACGCACGTGACGACGGCGCCGGCGACTCGCTCGAGCGCGCCGCCCGGTTCGGGCTCTTCTCAGGAGAGCGCGCTATACGCCGTGGCGACGCCTGCGCTCGCAAGCATGTGCGTGGCGGCCATTCCCGCCCACTCGCCATAGCGCGCGAAGAAGGCGCGCACCTGCTGTTCGTCCGCCCGCGCGCGGGGATCGCCGCCGCTGAGCAGCCGCCCGACGAGCTTCAGATAGGCAAGATCCCCAGCGGGCACCTGATCGTGGCGGCCCTGGCCGTAGAGCGCGAGCTTCTCCACGGTCCACGGACCGATGCCGGGGATCGTGCGCAGCCGCCGCCAGCCGCGCTCGTGCGCGCCGCTGTGCAGGTCGACGCGACCGCCAGCGACTTCCCGTGCGGCGCGCACGAGCGTCAGCGCGCGAGCGCCAGCCAGATCGAGGGACTGCAGCAGCGCTGGCGCCGTGCCGGCGAGCGTCGCGGCTGACGGCGGATCGCGAAGGCGATCGGGCACGCCATTCCAATCGCTGCCGCGGCGGCCGAGGACGGCCACCAGGCGCCGCTCGATCGCGGCCGCGCGCTCGGACTCGATCAGCTGCTCGCAGATCGCCCACGCCAGCGCCTCGAACGGCTCGGGACGGCGCCACACGCGCAGCCACGGACGCGCGCGCAGCGAGCGGCCGATCAGCGGGTCGCGTGCGAAGGCGCGCACGAACTCGCTCAGGTCCTCGTCGACGCCGAGCGCGAAGCGCATCCGGCTGATCCCGAACGCGGCCGCCACGCGGCTGGGTGCGCGTGCCCCGAACAGCACCGTGTCGCGAGCCGGCTGGGCGACCCTCACGACGACGGGTTGATCTCCGTCGTGCAGCAGCCGTTCGAGCACGCCCGCACGACGGCGCGCCACACCGTCTCCCCCGCACCAGCGCGGCAGCCGGAACGGGCCCGCCGGCGTCACCTGCACGCGCAGCTCCGCCAACTGTGTCAGCGTCGCTCAGCGCTCGCCCGGCCGGCCCAGCAGGTGCACGTCGACGAGCAGCGAGCGGCTGTCCACGATCTGCACGAGCTCGGCCG
>JASLHP010000384.1 GCA_030149625.1 Solirubrobacteraceae bacterium | reverse complement strand
GGCAGCAGCGCCTCGACGCGTTCGCGCAGCTGCACGAGCGTGTAGCGCGAGTCCGACTGCTGCACGATGCCGGTGATCAGCTCGCCGACGCGGTCGCGGTACTCCTCGTACATCATGTCGCGCTCGGCCTCGCGAATGCGCTGCAGGATCACCTGCTTGGCGGTCTGCGCGGCGATGCGACCGAAGTCGTCGGGAGTGACGTCGCGTTCGTCGATCTGGTCGCGGTATTCGGCGAACTTCGCGGGATCGATTTCCGGTTCCTCCGGTTCGCGCATCTCGCCGGTCTCGGGGTCGACCGTGGTTTCCTCGTCGATCGTCTCGACGATCAGGTGCGCCTCCAGGCGTTCGGGGATGATCAATTCGATCACGCGGAAGTCAGCCGTCTCGCGGTCCATTTCCACGCGCGCGT
The DNA here is from genome assembly GCA_030149625.1 of Solirubrobacteraceae bacterium. The sequence continues at coordinate 4,151 of JASLHP010000384.1, read as the reverse complement.
ACTTGGCCGAGCCGGGCTGCTTCTTGTAGGCGGACAGCAGCGCGTCCTCGAGCGCGATCATCAACTTCTCGGGCTCGATGCCCTTCTCGCGGGCGAGCGCGTGCATGGCCTCAAGGATTTCGCGTGACATGGGCTGGTAGTGCTCCTTAGTCCTCGATCAGGTTCGAACGATGTATCTCTGAGTACGGGATCGCGATGACGCCGCCGGCGGCGGCCAGCGTGACCTCCTGTTCGGATGCGCCGACGAGCTCTCCCGTGAAGCTGCGCACGGAACGCTCGTCGCCATGCTGCGCGATCTTCCTGGGGTGCCGCGTGCGCACGCGCGCGCGGTGTCCCACGAAGCGCCGGAAGTGCGCGGGCTTGGTCAGGGGACGCTCGCTGCCGGGCGATGAGACCTCGAGCGAGTAGCGCTCGCGCAGGTCGTTCAGCAGCGTCGTCACGCGCTCGCACATCGCGAGCGTGACTCCGTCGGGGTGATCGATGAACACGCGCAGGCAGCGTCCGCCGGCGACCTCGGCGAGCAGCACCTCGATATCGGGCTCGCTGGCGGCCAGGCGCCTCTCTATCTCTGTCTGTAGCGCGGTCATTAACTGGCTCCTTACGCAAAAAAAGCGGGCGGGCGCCCACTCTCGGTGCTGCTACCGACGCCTACGCGACGGTACGAAAGCTGTCGTTCGAGGATAGCAGTGGGTCGTTCACACATACTCGGCTCAGCCACGCGCTGCATCCCTTCGTGCGCGATCGCGGTACAGCTTGTAGTCGGCCCGCTCGGGCGCCAGCGAGCACGCCAGAGCCAGCGGCTTGCACGCCTCGCGATGGCGTCCCAGCAGCTGCATCGAGCGGCCCAGACAGAACTGCGCGTAGTCGTTGGTGGGCGTTCGCGAGGCGACCGCGTCGAACTCGGCGGCGGCGCTCTCATAGCGCTGAGCATGAAACAGGGCGCGCCCGAGCGCCTCGCGGATCGAGGCCTTGTCGGGCTCCAGGTCCCGCGCTTTGCTGAGCGGCACGATCGCCGCCTGGTGGTCGCCGTGCTCGAGCAGCTCACAGCCTCGCTGGTAGAGGTCATAGACGCTCTCCATCGACATCAGCTTAACGCTGTCAACGGCCCTCGCGCAGACGTTCGACCGTGTCGAGGATCGCCTCGGCGACCTGCGCCTTGGCGGCTCGCGGCACGTGACGCTCGCCGATCCGGGCCCGATCCCGATCGTCGTTCGCGGCGGCGCCGGCCTCACGCGCGGCCGGCTCGACGGTCAGGATCGTCACCTCGTTGGCGTCGACGTCAAAGCCGATGTCTTCACGCGAGATGTCGTTGACGACGAGCGCGTCCAGCCCCTTGCCGGTGAGCTTGCCACGCGCGTGCTCGAGCGCGTGCTCGCCGTGCTCGGCGGCGAAGCCGACGAGCGTCTGGCCGGCGTGGCGCTCGGCCGCGAGACCCGCGAGCACGTCGGCGGTGGGCTCCAGCACCAGCTCGAGGCGCTCGCGATCCGCCTTCTTGAGCTTCCCGTTCGCGGGCGCCGCGGGCGCGAAGTCCGCGACCGCGGCCGCCATCAGCAGGACATCGCAGTCAGGGAACTCGCTTTCGCAGGCGCGCTGGAGCTGGGCGGCCGTGACGACCTCGCGCAGAGACACGTCCGGCGGCGCGGCGAGCGCGACATTGGCGGCGACGAGCGTCACGTCGGCGCCGCGCAGGCGCGCGGCGTGCGCGAGCGCAAGCCCCATGCGACCGGAGGAGCTGTTGCCGACGAACCGCACGCTGTCGATCGGCTCGCGCGTGCCGCCGGCGGTGACGAGCACTTTCACTCCACGCAGCGTCCCCGCCCGACTCGTGCGCTGCCCGACACCGCGCTCGCGGCGACGGCGGTCCGCCGGCGGCCGTGCGGGCGCGGCGAGCGCCTGCGCGCAGGCGGCGAGTATTCGCGCTGGCTGTGCCAGGCGCCCCACGCCCTGCTCCCCTTTCGACGCCAAGCGCCCGGCCTCGGGCTCGACGACGATCGCGCCGCGCTCGCGCCGTCGCTTGAGGTTGGCCCGCGTCGCGGGGTGCTCGTACATGTGGTTGTTCATCGCGGGCGCGATCACGAGCGGGCAGGTGGCGGCGAGAGCGCAACTGCTCAGGAGGTTGTCGGCGAGGCCCGCGGCGAGCTTGGCGATCGTGTTGGCGGACGCCGGCGCGAGCACGTACACGTCCGCGTTGGCCACCAGCTCCAGGTGACTCAGCGGATCGTGATCGGGCGGGGACTGGTCCGGGAAGGCCCCGCGCGCGGGGTCGCGTTCGAACTCGCCGACGAGCACGGGCGCGCCGGTCAGTGCCGCGAACGACGCGCCACCGACGAACCGCTGGCTCGCGGGCGTCTGCACGACGCGCACCGCATGGCCGTCAGCGGTGGCCAGACGCACGAGTTCGAGCGCCTTGTAGGCGGCGATGCCGCCGCTGACGCCCAGCAGGATTCGGGACATGCCTCAGGTTGTAGAGCGCGCGAGCGGGACTGACAAGCGCTGGCCGCCCCGTTGCGGGCGGCCCACCTCAGCGGCTATCTGTAGTGGTACTTCATCTTTCCCGCCGCTACCTCCTCCAAGGCAATCGTGAGGTAGTTTTTCGAGACGGTGTCGACCATCGGCGGCGGAAACTCGTCGAAGGTGCCCTCGCCGAGGTTGTGGTAGTAGCTGTTGATCTGACGCGCGCGCTTGGCGGCGACGAGCACGCCGGCGTAGTTTGAGTCGACCTGCTCGAGCAGGCGGTCGATGCGGGGGGAGATCACGATCGCTGAGCCTTTCCTTGTTGAGCTTGAAGTGTAGTGCGCCGCGCGCGCCGTCAGCCGGAGTGCGCCGCGCGCGCCGTCAGCCGAGCTGCCCGGCGACGATCGCGGTGAGCTCCTCGAGCGCGTCTTCGAGGCGATCGTTGACGACGACGTGCGCGAACTCGGGCTGCGCGCCGAGCTCGTCCTCGGCGACCTGCAGGCGGCGCTCGACCTCCGCGTGGTCGTCGGTCCCGCGTCCGATCAGGCGCGTGCGCAGCGCCGCCAGCGACGGCGGCGCGATGAACACCTGCACCGCCTCGGGCATCGCGGCGCGCACCTGGCGCGCGCCCTGCACCTCGATCTCGAGCACGACGGGCACGCCGGCGCGCACGCGCGCTTCGAGCTCGGAACGCAGCGTGCCGTAGCTGCGGCCCGCGTAATTGGCGTGCTCGACGAACTCGCCCGCGGTGACCTTCTCGTCGAACCGCTCGCGCGTGAGGAAGTGGTAGTCGATGCCGTCGCGCTCGCCGGGGCGCGGCGCGCGCGTGGTCGCCGACACCGACAGCTCGAGCGCGGGCACTCGCTCCATCAGCCCGCGGATCAGCGTTCCCTTGCCGACCCCAGAAGGCCCCGTTATGACGAACACGCGCGCCACCGCCGGCACCCTAGCGATGGCCCCGGTGCGAACGGCTTCTAGCGGTGGAGCAGGGAGATCAGCTCGCTGCGCTGGCGCTCCGAGAGGCCGCCGATCGTCTTCGAGGGGGCGATGCGGCAGTGGGCGAGGATCTTGTTGACCTTGACGCGGCCATACTTCGGAACGGCGAGCAGCATGTCGAACACCTTGGCCGTCTCGACGTACTCGGGAGGGTCGAGCAGCAGCGAGTGGATCGAGCGCCGGCCGGACTTGAGGTCGCGCTTGAGCTGAGCTCGCTGAATGCGGATCTGGTTCGCTCGCGCCAGCGCGTCCATCCTCTGGTTGAGCGACCGCTCGGGCGCGGTCGAGGTGTTCGCGGACGTCGTTCCGGTGGCCGGCGTCATGGGCGGCGAGTCTACACACCCAGAGACATCGATCAAGAAAAATAGCTCAATTCATCTCAACCTCAGGTTCAGGTATAGGAACATCGAGGTTAGTGGACGGTCGCGCGGCGGGTTTGCAGGGGTTTTTATGCTCATCAGCCCTTCGAGCAGGCGGGATGTCGGAGGGCGTCCCGGCGTCGCCGGCAGACCTCTGCGAACGCCTCGGCGGGACCGCGATCAGCGACCGCCGGGTGCCTCGCTCGCCAGCTCTGCGGCGATTATTGCGCCAGTGGCAGGGTCGCGAAAGCTCTCGGTCCCGACCGCGACGAGCGTTGCGCCGACGTCGAGCAGGTCGCGAGCGTGGCGCGCGTTCTGCACTCCCCCCATTCCGATCACCGG
>JASLHP010000376.1 GCA_030149625.1 Solirubrobacteraceae bacterium | reverse complement strand
TGCGCCCGGCCATCACGCAAGCGACGCTGGAGCTCCCCGCACAGGGCGAGCTCGGGCGCGACGGCGGCCCGGCCGCGAGCGGGCTCGCGGCCGTGGCGCTGCAGTACCTCGACGTATTGGCGGTCGTGATCGGCGCGCCGGCGGCGCTGGCGCTCGGGGCGCCCGCGATCGGTGTCGCGATCGGCGGCGCCACGTGGCTGATACAGCGCGTGCTCGCCCGCGCCGGTCAACGCTGGATCGCCGGCCGCGGAGCCGACGCTCGTTTCGGCCTCAACCTGGTCGACGGCTTCGGGCGCATCTGGCTGCTCGCCGCGGGGATCGTGCTCGCCGCCGTCATCGGTGGGCGCCGCGACGGTCTGGCCGCGGCGCTGCTGATCTTCGGCGCCTACTCGATCGCGTTCGCGGTGCGCCTGGTCAACGGCCGACCGCGGGGAGACGCGAGGCGATGAGCGCCGTAGCCGCATCCGCGCCCGCGGGCGCGCCCGCTCCCAAACAGGGCACGAGCCAAGGGAAAAAGCTCCTCTACACGCTCGTGGGCGCATGGATCGGCGGGATCGTCCTGTTCATCATCCTGTTCGGCTTCAAGTCGCACAAGGCGCCGGCCGTGGCCAGCAGCGTCTTCTCGCCGACCGACGAGTTCAAACTCGACACCTGGTTCAAGCTCGGTCCGATCGCGTTCAACAAGGGTGTCCTGTACCTGCTGATCACGGTCGCCATCACCATCGGGGTGATGACGTACGTCGCCCGGCGCTTGAAACAGCGCCCGGGTCGCCTCCAGGTCGCGGTCGAGATGTTCTACGGCTTCACCCGCGGCATGTCCAAAGAAAACCTCGACGACGACATGCAGCGCAAGTACTTCCCGTTGATCGCCACGATCTTCGTGTTCATCCTCGTCAGCAACCTGATCGGCTACGTCCCGCTGCCGGTCGACAGCGGCGAGACGTTCAAGGTGTTCGGCGCGAACATCCCGTCGCTGCAGATCTACGCCGCCGACACGAACGTCGCGTTCCCGCTGATCCTCGCGCTGGGCGTGTTCGTTCTGTTCACCTACGAGGGGGTCAGGCACCACGGCCCGATCGGATACGTCAAAAGCCTGATGCCGGGCGGCATCAAAGGCCCGATCGTGGGGCTGATCTTCCCGATCGAGATCCTCTCGAACTTCCTGCGCCTGATCTCGTTGACCGTCAGGCTGTGGGCCAACCTGCTCGCCGGTCACATGCTGATCGCGTTCATGGGCGGCGAGCTGGGCGTGCTCGTCGGCGATCAGTGGGTCCAATGGCTGCTGCTGCCGTTCGGGATCGCGATCTACCTGTTCGAGGCCGTGCTGATCGCCGGCCTGCAGGCGTTCATCTTTGCCATCTTGACCGCCATATACCTCGGCGGAGCGGTCGAAAGTCACTAACAAACAAGGAGCTATCGAGCGATGCAGTTTCTACACCTGTTGAGTGCGATCCACCCGCTGCTGGGTGTCGCGGAACCGATCATCAAGCAGAGCCAGGATGCCGGCCGCGCGATTGCGCTGGGCGTTGGCGCCGGTGGCGGCGCAGCCGGCGCCGGGGCGGGCATCGGAGCCGTGTTCAACGCCTCGATCCAGGCCAAGACCCGCCAGCCCGAGCTGCGCGCCGAGGTCGAGCGCGACCAGTGGCTGGGTTTCGCGCTGACGGAGGCGTGCTTCTTCTACGGCCTCGTGGGCGGCTTCATCGCCTTCTTCCTGTAAGCCAAATGCTCCCTGTGCCAAGCACCCCACTCGCCTCCAGCGGCTCGTTCCTGATCAGCCCCAACGTGGGGCTCATGATCTGGACCATAGTCGTGTTCCTGATCTCGCTGTTCATCCTGCGCAAGTGGGTGTTCCCGCTGATCGGCGAAGCTCTGGACAAGCGCGCGCAGACGATCGAAGGCGAGATCGACGGCGCGGCACAGCTGCGCGAGGAAGCCGACAAGGTGCTGGCCGAATACCGCGAGCGCCTCAAGGAGGCGAGAGTGCAGTCGGAGGAGATTCTCCAGCGCGCGCGCCAGACGGCCGACTCGCACGAGCACGAGGGGCGCGAGCGGGCCCAGGAGATTCTCGCCGAGGCCGCCAAGAAGGCCGAGCGCGACATCGACGCCGCCACCAAGCGCGCACTCGACGACATCCGCCGCGAGGTCGCCGACCTCACGATCATGGCCACCGAGAAGGTCGTGCGCAAGACGCTCGACGAAGCCGACCAGCGCCGCCTGGTCGAGGAGGCCCTGGGCGAGATGGACCTGTCCAGCCTGTCATCGGGAGCCCACAACTAGTGAGACCGAGAGTTGCACGCGAGCTCGGCTCGGGGGACGCCATCGCCCGCGAAGGTGACAGCTAGATGGAGGAGCTCGCCCGCGTATACGGTCGCTCGCTGTTCGAGGTCGCCCGCGAGCAGGGCAAGCTCGACGAGCTGCGCGAACAGCTCGCGCAGTTCGCCGACGCGCTCGGCGGCAACCACGAGCTGGCGGTGTTCTTCTTCTCGCCCTACTTCTCGACGAAGGAGAAGCAGGCCTCGCTCGGCGGCCTGCTCGACGGAGCCGACCCGACCTTGCTCAACTTCCTCGAGCTGCTCATCGAAAACCACCGCATGCCGGTGATCTTCCGCGTCCGCCACGAGTACGAGCGCCTGTGGGACGAGGAGAACAAGACGCTGCCCGTGGAGATCACGAGCGCGATCGCGCTCGACGAGCAGACGACCGAGAGCCTCGGCCGGACGATCGGCGAGCGCGCCGGACGCAAGGTGACGCTGGCGGCGCGCGTCGACCCCGACATCCTCGGCGGCATCATCATCAGGGTCGGCAACTCGATCCTCGACGCCTCTATCCGCAACCGACTGGAGCAGCTGCGTAGGCACGTTGCCCAAACTTAGAGGGTCGTGAAGGCGACTGAAAGTCGCCAAACCGGGCCCTCTTCTACTAGGAGATTTAAATGCAGATCAATCCCGACGAGATCACAAGCATTCTCAAGAGCCGCATCGAGGGTCTCGACAGCGGCACCGCCGAGTTGACCGAGGTCGGCACCGTGCTGTCGGTCGCCGACGGCATCGCCCGTCTGCACGGTCTCGAGAACTGCATGTCCTTCGAGATGCTCGACTTCCCGCACGGCGTCACCGGCCTCGCGCTGAACCTCGAGTCCGACAACGTCGGCGCCGTGCTGTTCGGTCAGTGGGAGCACATCTCCGAGGGAGACACGGTCAAGCGCACCGGCTCGCTGCTGGAGATCCCCGTCGGCGAGCAGATGCTCGGGCGCATCGTCGACCCGCTCGGACGGCCGCTCGACGGCAAGGGCGCGATCGACGTCACCGAGACTCGCCCCGCCGAGTTCAAGGCGCCCGGCGTCGTCCAGCGCCAGCCGGTCAAGCAACCGATGCAGACGGGACTAAAGGCGATCGACGCGATGATCCCGATCGGCCGTGGCCAGCGCGAGCTGATCATCGGCGACCGCCAGACGGGCAAGACGGCGATCGCGATCGACACGATCATCAACAACAAGGACACCGGTGTCGTGTCGGTCTACGTCGCGATCGGCCAGCGCATGTCGACGGTCGTGGCGATCGCGCAGACGCTCGAGGAATACGGGGCGCTCGAGAGCACGATCATCGTCGCCGCGCCGGCGGACGAGGCGGCGCCGATCAAGTTCATGGCTCCGTACGCGGGCTGCGCGATGGGCGAGCACTTCCTCTACAACGGCAAGCACGCGCTGGTCGTTTACGACGACCTCACCAAGCACGCCTACGCCTACCGTCAGATGTCGCTGTTGCTGCGCCGTCCGCCGGGTCGTGAGGCGTACCCGGGCGACGTCTTCTACCTGCACTCGCGCCTGCTCGAGCGCGCGGTCAAGCTCAACGACGAGCTCGGCGGCGGCTCGTTGACGGCGCTGCCGGTGATCGAGACGCAGGCCGGCGATGTGTCGGCGTACATCCCGACGAACGTGATCTCGATCACCGACGGGCAGATCTTCCTCGAGTCGAAACTGTTCAACTCCGGTGTGCGCCCGGCGATCAACGTCGGCATCTCGGTCTCGCGCGTGGGTGGAAACGCGCAGATCGGTTCGATGAAGAAAGTCGCGGGACGGATCAAGCTCGAGCTCTCACAGTTCCGTGACCTCGAGGCGTTCGCCCAGTTCGGCTCAGACCTCGACGCCGACACGCAGAAGACGCTCGCCCGCGGCGAGCGTCTCGTCGCGACGCTGAACCAGCACGAGCGCTCGCCGCTGGCGGTCGAGGACCAGACGGTGCAGATCTACTCGGCCACGAACGGCTTCCTCGACCGGCTGAACGTCGAGCGCGTGCCGGAGTTCCTGCTCGGCTTGACCGAGCGCCTGCACGCGCAGCACCAGGACCTGCGCGCCAAGATCAACGGCGGCGACTGGTCCGAGGAGGTCCAGCGAGAGGTACGCGAGGCGGTCGAGGCATTCGCCAAGGACTTCGGCTACGACCTCGACGAGGAGGGGCAGCCGCTGGACGAAGACGCGCCGCCGAGCAAGACCGAGAAGGAGGCCGCCGCGGCCTAGCGCCGCCGTTCGGGCACCAGCCATGGCTTCTCAGCGCGACGTCAAGAACAAGATCGCCTCGGTCAAGAACATCCAGAAGATCACGCGGGCGATGGAGATGGTGGCAGCGGCGCGCCTGCGTCGTGCCGAGCAGCGGATCGAGGCGCTGCGGCCCTACGCGGACGCGATCGCCCGCATGACCCGCCAAGCGGCCGCCGCCGCCGGCGCAGAGGCCGGCAGGCTGCCGCTGCTGAGCGCGCACGACTCGCAGACGAACGTCGGGTTGCTGCTCGTCACCGGCGACCGCGGTCTCGCGGGCGGCTTCAACTCGCAGATCATCCGCGCCGGCGTGCGCCTGTCGGCGGAGCTGTCCGAAGAGGGGTTGCGCAGCAGCTGGTACGCGACCGGGCGCCGCGGCGTGTCCTCGCTCGCGTTCCGCGGCAACGAGCTCAGCGGCTCCTACACGGGTTTCGCGGATCGCCCCGCCTACGCGGACGCGCGCACGATCGCCGACGACGTCATCCAGGCTTACGTCGACGGTCAGCTCGACCGTGTCGAGATGATCTACAACGCCTACGTCTCGCCGCTCACCCAGCACGTCACCCGGCAAACGCTGTTGCCGCTCACACAGCGGGCGCTCGACGGCGATCGGGCCGACTCGGATGCGGGCGCCCAGGACGGCGACGCGGGCGCGGCGCGAGGCTCCGTCGACTACGAGCCCGACCCCGAGAAGATTCTCAGACGCCTCGTCCCCGACTACATCGAGATCTCGATCTACAGGGCGCTCGTCGAGTCGGCAGCGGGCTTCTTCGGGGCGCAGATGACGGCGATGCGCAGCGCTTCCGAGAGCGCCGGTGAAATCATCACCGATTACACGCTGCAGATGAACCGTGCACGCCAAGCTGAGATCACGCAGGAGATCATGGAGGTAGTCGCCGGAGCCGAGGGATTGTCCTAGCGGGGCGCGCCGCCACCAACCGAACTTGAACTGATAGACAGGAGACTCGAGAACATGGACGCCAGCACAGCCACCAAGCCGACCCCCGGCGCCGAGCCCGCGGCCAACGGCCAGGCGCAGGAGCGCAACGTCGGG
>JASLHP010000364.1 GCA_030149625.1 Solirubrobacteraceae bacterium | reverse complement strand
GCCGAGAACTACGTCATCGAACACAAGCTCGGGCAGGTGATCTCCCAGAGCTTCAGTGCCACCGACTCAACGAAGCCGGCGTCCCCCCGTGTTGACGATCACAGGCTACGAAGCCAAGCCGGGCTACGATCTAGCCAGTGGGCTTGGCGCAGTCGACGGGTTCGAGTTCGCGCACGCGCTGGCCAAGGGGTGGGCGCAGGTAGAGCTCGCGCCTCGGCCGTCGAGCCGAGCGGTGAGCCGGCGTTGGTCGCGACGGCGAGGCGGACTCTGGACGCGCTCGCGTTCGCGTCGGGATTACCGGCCGGCATCCGCTCGATCACCATCGATCCCCAGCGCTCCCGCGACGGCGCGTGCGGCCAGGAGCTCGTCGTCGGGTGCATATCCGGCGAGCGCGATCACGGCCCCCTCGAGCGCGCCGAGCAGCGCCAATGCCACCGCGCGCGCTGGCGGTCCCGGTGGGATCGAGCCGGTTCTGCGTCCAGCATTGATGAGCTTGACGCAGCGTTTGACGCCGGTGCCCCAGATCCTCTCGGTCTCGCGCCCGACAGGATGGTCCTGACCGACGAACTCCAGGCGTAGCGCCATCACGACGCGAGCGATATCGCGCCGGCAGAAGACGGCGTGGCCGCGCGCGAGCGTCAACAGCTCGGCCACCGGGTCGGCGGCTCGCGCGGCCGGCTCGCCGACCTCGCGCATCCAGTTCTCGTGGACCCACTCGATCACCGCCAGGGCCAGATCCTCCTTGTCCTTGAACTGGTGATACAGGGCACCGCGTGTGTAGCCGGCCTCGCGCGCCACGTCCTCGAGCACCAGGTTGCCGTATCCGCAGCGCGAGAGAGCGCGCGCGGCGGATTCGAGCAGCGCACTGCGCGAGCGTGCGCGGCGCTCAGCTTGAGTACAGCGCCCGGTCGCTGCCGATGTCGTCGCTCTCGCGTAGCTCGTCGCGCTCACGGAGCGTATTCGCGGGCGCGTGCATCACATACGTACATGAATGTATGTTAGCATCGGCCATGAGCAGACCGATGCCCACAGCCTCAACACGCCACCTAGACCGACTCTCTGCGCGAGGCAGGCTCCCCGACAGCGCGCACAGCTCGCGTGCTTGGCGAATCCACGAGATCGCTCCCGAGTTTCGGCTCGAGGACGTATGGGCGCTGCCCGTGCATGGCGAGAAGCGCGATTTCCACTCGCTGGTTCAAGAGCTCTGCGCTGGCGACCCATCGCAGAGCTCTTGGCTGGTCCGCGCGCTGTGGAGCGCCCGCTGGAAGATCGGCGAGCTGCTCGGTTGGGACGAGGAGCAGGCTGGTCTCGGCGAGAGGGTCTCGACGCTGCACGAACGCCTGCCGTCAGACCTGCGGGACGCCCCAGGACCAGCCTTCGACGCGCTGCCATTCACCTCGCTGTACCTGATCGAGGACGAGTTCGCCGCGGAGATCGCCAACCGCACCATGCACGGAGTCATGCACCTCAGCTGGACAGCTGACGGGACGGGCGGTTACCGCGGCCAGATGGCAGTCCTGGTCAAGCCAAACGGCCTACTCGGGGACATGTACATGGCCGCGATCAGACCGTTCCGACACCTGATCGTCTACCCCGCGATGATGCGACAGATCGAGCGAGAATGGGACGCGATCAGATCGCGGCATCCTCCCGCAAGCCGTCGATCGGCGACGAGCTGAGATCAGCGAGCTCACGCCGCTGCGGCGCTGGGCAGCCAGCTGAAGCGCCACGCGGCAAAGACGGCCGCGGCGAGCCCCCACGCAGCGAGCGCAAGAAGGTCGCCCACCGAGATCGCGCTCGCGAACGAACCGTGGACGGCTGCGACTTGCAGGCCGTTTGCGAGGTGCTCGACGGGAAACAGCGAACCGACGGTGTGAAGCGTGCCGCTGATGTTGGCGGCCGGTATGAATACGCCCGAGATGAACCACAACGGCATCATCGTCGCCTGCACGATCGGCTGTGCGGCATCGGGTGAGCCAATCAGGCCGGAGACGGCGTAGCCGATGCAAGCGAAGCAAAGCGTGCCGATCAGAGCCGTGCAGGCGATCGCGACGATCGCGGCCGGCGCCATGCCAACCCCGTAGGCGAGCTTTCCGATCGTCAACAGCAGCGTCCCCATGATCGTGGAGATCACCAGCGTGGACAGCGCCTGGCCCGCGATCAACAGCGCTGGCGGGACGGGTGTGGCCCGGCGTCGCTTGAGCACGCCGCTCTCACGGAGCGTCGCGATCGAGATGACGAGGTTTGCGTATGCCGCCACGACGATCGACACGGCGAGGATGCCGGGCACGTAGAAGCGTGAGAGCTTGGCGTGCACTCCGTCGATGGTCGTCGTGCCGTGGCCGAAGACGCCAGTGAAGATGATGAGCAGGACGAGCGGAAAGAAGAACGTGAAGAACCGCGCACGGGGGTTGCGCAGGCTCGTGCGCAGATCGAAGCGCACCTGATGAGCGAGCAGGGCGACTGGACCCCGTGAGGCCGCGGACGGCTGTTGAGGCCGTGCGGCGGCGGCGGGCCGCGGGGGCTCGGCGAGCAGGGGCGCGTCTGTGGCGCGAGCTCGTCGCTCGCGCCACAGACGGATCAGGTACTTGACGAGCAGCAACATCGTCAGCTGCCGAGCTGTGCGGCCTGGCCGCGACGCCATGCGCGGATGAGGTACTTGACGAGCAGGATCATTTTTGACTCCTTTGCTGGTGGGTGGTTGTGAGCTTCAGGTAGACGTCTTCAAGCGTTGGTCGATGCACCTCGAGGTCGTCGAGGCCCAAGCCGTGTGCGAGCGCCCACGTCGACAGGGCGTGCACGTCGGCCGCGATCTCGCGGCTGCGCAGCACTAGCCGCCGTCTACCCGCCCGCTCGACGCGCCGGGCGAGTGTGTCCGGGAGCTCGCCGATATCCGTCTCGGCCGGCAGCGAGAACGTGATCTGTGCGTGTGAGAGCTGCCGGTCGCCGAGGGTCTGCGGCGTGCCTTCGGCGACGATCTCGCCTTCGGCGATGACGGCGATGCGGTCGGCCAGACGTTCGGCCTCCTCCATGTAGTGGGTCGTGAGGAACACCGTCTTGCCGATGTCGCGCAGGCCGCCGATGACATTCCATGCGCCCTGCCGCGCCGACGGGTCGAACCCCGTGGTCGGCTCGTCGAGGAAGATCAGCTCCGGGTCGCCGATCAACGCCAGCGCGACGTCCAGACGCCGGCGCTGGCCGCCGGACAGCGAGGTCGCATGCTCGTCGGCGTGCTCGCTGAGCTCGACGAGCGTCAGGGTCTCGTCGACCGAGCGGGGTGCGTGGTAGTAGCCGGCGTAGAGCTCGAGGCACTCGCGTACCGTGAGGCCAGGCTCGGCCTCGGACTCCTGCAGCACTATCCCGATGCGCTCGCGCCATGCCGACGGCGCCCTCCAGGGGTCGCTGCCGAGCACCTCGACGGCGCCGTCGCTGGCGCGGCGGAAGCCCTCGAGGATCTCGACGGTCGTTGTCTTGCCCGCGCCGTTGGGCCCGAGGAAGGCGAAGATCTCCCCGCGTTTGACCTCGAGGTCCACGCCGCGCACCGCTTCGTGGGCGCCATAGCGCTTACGCAGGCCGCGCAGGGAGACGACCGCCTCGGTTTCAGACTGCGTTGAGGAGGCAGCCAGCCGTTGGGCGACGGCTGCATCAAGTGAGTTCGTGAGCATGCCCCCAAGCTACGTGCTGGAACATGCGACGTCATCGGCTCACGGGTCGAACTTGAAGCTCCAACCGTGGGTGTAGACGCAAGCTTCGTCACTCCACCCGCCGGCCGATGACGTGCCCCGCCGCCGCGCCTATCGTTCGCGTGGCAGATGCTCGCGATCTACAGATGGCTAAGGCGCAGTCGCTTCGGACGGGGCGAGGCCGCGGTGCCCGCCGAGGCAGTCGTCCTGCGTTGTTTCGGCCTTGCCTACCTGGCGCTGTTCGTCGTCGAGGTGTTCACGACTCGTCCCTATCCGGGACTCAACGGACGCAGCGCCGGAATCCTCGCCGCGATGATCCTGTTTGTCCTCGCGGCGGTCGCCGCGCAGCCCCAGCGCGCGGATATACCCGTGTCGCGTCGCGTCGTCGCGCTCGCCGGAGTGACCGCGGCCGCGGCGCTGCTGGCTGCCCTCCAGCCGCACGGCTTCTGGCCCGCGGGCGCCTACTACGTCGGCGTCGTCGCCGCCTTGCGGCTCCAGCGGCTCGCCGGTGTCGTCCTCCTCGGTCTCTCGCTGGTCGTCCTGGTAGCCGTCTCGGCGCTCGCGGGCCATGGCGGCGGCGTGCTGTCGGTGCCGCTCGGCGTCGTGCCGTGGTTCCTGGTGATGCGGCTGATGGCTGCGGTCCGCGACCAGCGTGACGCGCTCGCCGCCTCGAAGGCGGCCGAGGCGCGCGCCGCCGTCGCCGCGGAGCGCGGTCGCCTCGCCAGGGAGATGCACGACGTGCTCGCTCATTCCCTCTCAGCGCTCGCGCTGCAGCTCGAGAGCACCCGCCTGCTCGCGCATGACCGCGAGGTTGACGAGGAGGTTGCGCGCGCGGTCGAGCAGGCTCACCGCCTCGCTGCCGGTGGCCTGCAGGAAGCGCGTCGCGCGATCGCGACGGCGCGCGGCGAGGAGCTGCCGGGGCCGGATCGCATCGGCGTGCTCGCCGACGCGTTCGGCGAACAGAGCGGCCTGCCCGTCGCCGTCGAGGTCTCCGGCGAACCTCGCGAGCTGGCGCCCGACGCACGCCTTGCCGTGTACCGCACCGCCCAAGAGGCGCTCACGAACGTGCGTCGCCACGCGGCCGCCGAGCGTGTCGCAGTGAAACTGGCCTATCTCCCGGAGAGCACCGTTCTGGTGATCGAGGACCACGCCATCGCCGGCGCGCCCCCGCCCGCGGGGCTCGGCTTCACCGGCAGCGGCTATGGCCTGACGGGGATGCGCGAGCGCGCCGAGCTGCTGGGCGGCGAGCTGGTCGCCGAGCCGACCAGCGATGGCTTTCGCGTCGAGCTGAGGCTGCCGGCGTGAGCGGCGAGAGCTCTCCCCGAGACGCCGGCAAGGGAATCCGTGTGCTGCTGGCGGACGACCAGCGCCTCGTGCGCGAGAGCCTCGCCACGCTGCTCGGCCTGCTCGACGGCATCGAGCTCCTCGCCACCGCGTCAGATGGCGAAGAGGCGCTGACGCTATGCGACGAGCACCGGCCGGAGGTGATGCTGATGGACCTGCGAATGCCGCGCCTCGACGGGATCGAGGCGACTCGACGCCTGCGCGAGCGCCATCCCGAGGTGCGTGTGATCGCCCTCACAACCTATGCCGACGATGAGAGCGTGCTCGGCGCGCTGCGCGCTGGCGCGCGCGGCTACCTCACCAAGGACGCCAGCGGCGAGGACATTCGCGCGGCGATCCTGGCCGTGGCCGCCGGCGAGGCGGCGCTGGACCCGGCCGTGCAACACCACGTCGTGGAGGCGCTCGCGGGCAGTGGCTGCACGCCGCCGAGCTCCGCCGCGGCGAGCGCTCCGGAGCTTCCCGACGACCTCACCCCGCGTGAGGCCGAGGTGCTCGCGCTGATCGCGGCCGGACTGACGAACGCGGAGATAGCAGACCGCCTCGTGGTCAGCCCGACGACGATCAAGTCGCACATCAATCACCTGTTCGCGAAGGCCGGCCTGCGTGACCGTGCACAAGCCGTCAACTACGCCTATCGCACGGGAATCGCGACACCGCCGTAGCCAGCAGCACCCCGCCGTACCCCCTGATGAGCTATGCGTTCGAGTCGCCGCGAGCAGATGGCGGAACTGGCGCCTGAGCCCACGTACTGACGTGGTCCGCGGCGAGATCTTTCGCCTGCCGGCCCCGCGCGCGACACGAGGCATAGAGCAACGAGGCGCTCGCTATGCGGTGGTGGTTCAAGCTGACGAGTTCTTGGCGCTGAGCACCGTGCTCATTTCGCCGACATCCACCAGCGCACGACCAGCGAGCTTTCGTCCAGCGATCACACTCGACGGTATCCAGACGCGCATTCTCGCTGAGCAGACGACCGTCGTTGATCCCGAGCGCCTGGGGAGTGCCGCAAGGCGTCTCGACGCAACCGAGCTTCAGACCGTCGATGAAGCCCTCGCGCTCATCTTCGGCATTTAGCTGCGAACTGCGACGAAAACGGGCGAAGCTGCTCGGCGCGCAAACCATGCGGTGATGGCGGCGGCGACGATCGTGGTCTAGTGACGCTGGCTGGTGCGCCAGAATGCTTGCGTCGATCGGGGGCTCGCTCGTGGCCCACGGGAAGACGCCTCAGCCGGAAGTGTAGCAATATTGCTACACTTCCTCTTATGTCAGTCACGATTCCACAGCGTGAGCTCCGTAACCAAATAGGCGTGGGCATGATTTGGCCGGCATTGTTTTTGTTGCGGTTGACCTGGAGCCAGGGGGGAAGTTGGAGGAACCAGGAATCGATTTGGGCGAAGGGAGAGAAGATCACGGTTTCGGTGCGGCGGAGGAATTCTTCAACCGAGTCGGCGTTGCGAACTTCGG
>JASLHP010000304.1 GCA_030149625.1 Solirubrobacteraceae bacterium | reverse complement strand
CCCGCAGTCGCCGACCGGGCCGCCGATCACGAAGCGACCGGTTGGGTTGACGAGGAAGTTCCTGCGCAGCTTGGTGGCGTCATACAGCTCACTCGGGAGGATCGGCTCGACGACGTGCTCCCACAGGTCTCCGGGTATCTGCGGCTCGGAGCCGGCGCGGTGCTGCGTGGAGATCAGGAGCTTTTCGATCTCGACGGGCCTGCCGTCCTGGTAGCGCACGCTCACCTGGGTCTTGCCGTCGGGGCGCAGGTAGTCGAGGGTGCCATCCTTGCGGACCGCGGCCAGGCGCTCGGCGAGACGATGCGCGAGCGAGATCGGCAGCGGCATCAACGTCTCCGTCTCGCTCGTGGCGTAGCCGAACATCATGCCCTGGTCGCCGGCGCCGGCGACGTCCAGCTCGTCGTCGTCGGCGGCGTCGGTGCGCGCCTCGTAGGCCTTGTCGACGCCCTGTGCAATGTCCGGCGACTGCTTGTCGATCGCATTCAGCACCGCGCAGGAGTCCGCCGAGAAGCCGAGGTCGGCGTCGGTGTAGCCGATACCGCGGATCGTCTCGCGCGCGATCTCCTGAATGTCGACGTAGGTTTCCGTCGATATCTCCCCGGAGACGACCACCAGACCCGTGTTGACGAGCGTCTCGCAGGCGACGCGGCCGTATGGCTCGTCGGCCAGGACGGCGTCGAGCACCCCATCGGAGATCTGGTCGGCGACCTTGTCGGGGTGGCCCTCCGTGACAGACTCGGAGGTGAACAGGAACTCGTTCTCGGTTAGCTCAGTCATGATTTTTGGGGGATCAGCTCCGGAAAGATCAGGGCTGCCGGCGAGGGCTTGCCGGTAGCGCGTTGACGAAAGGTCGCAGAAGTCTATGCGGCGCGGGCGCGTCCGCGCTGGCCGCGCTCCACGAAGTCGATGATCAGCGGCACACCGTCCATGCCGTAACGCGCGCGCAGACGGTTCTCGAGAAAGTAGGCGTAGTCGCGGGTCACTCGCGCGCGCGAGTTGACCTGGATCGCGAAGCGCGGCGGGCGCTCGCCGATCTGTGT
This sequence comes from Solirubrobacteraceae bacterium, assembly GCA_030149625.1. Next base: position 2,800 of record JASLHP010000304.1, on the reverse strand, counting down.
CATGTAGATCAGCTTCAGGCGATGGCCGCTGCCGCCACGGCGCGTGCCCACCGGTGGCTGGCGCGCCTGGACCGTCTCCGCCAGGAAGCGGTTGAGCTCCGGGGTCGGGATGCGCCCGCTGATGCGATCGCCGAGCGCGATCGCCTCGCTCAGCAGGCGCGCGATGTGACGGCCGGTCTTCGCGCTGACGGTCAGCACCCGCGGGCGCAGCCGCAGCTTTTCGGCGACACGCGCGCGCTCGTGCTCGAGATCGACGCCGCTGCCGTCGGCATCCGGCCCGCGCTCCTGCGTGTCCCACTTGTTGAGCACGATCGCGGTCGCGCATCCCGTCTTCATCGCGAGCTCGGCGATGCGCAGGTCCTGGGCGGTCACGCCGTCGCCCGCGTCGCATACGACCAGCGCCACGTCCGCTCGCTCGGCGGCACGGCGCGAACGCAGCGCGGTGTAGTACTCGACCGAGTCCTCGACCTTCGCCTGGCGGCGCATGCCGGCCGTGTCGATGAGGATCAGCCTGCGCTCCCCCACCAGCAGCGGCGTGTCAATCGCGTCGCGCGTGGTTCCCGCGACAGCCGAGACGATCACGCGCTCCTCGCCGAGGAAGCGGTTCACGAGCGAGGACTTGCCGACGTTCGGCCGTCCGATCAAGGCGAGGCGCACGGTGTCGTCCTCGGGCTCGCAGTCGCCGGCCGGCAGCAGCGCGACGATCGCGTCCAGCAGGTCGCCCGAGCCAAGCCCCTGCGCCGCTGAGACGGGCAGCGGCTCGCCGAGGCCAAGGCGATGGAAGTCGGCCGCGAGCGGCACCTCGGACACGCCGTCGCACTTGTTGGCGGCGACGATCGTGGGCACGGGCGCGCGACGCAGCAGGTCGGCCATCTCCTGATCGCCAGGCCGCACGCCCGCGCGCGCGTCGACGACGAGCACCGCCACCTGCGCGTCGGCGATGCCCGCGCGCGCCTGCTCGCGGATCGAGCCCGCCAGCGGGTCCTCGTCCTCGAAGTCGACGCCGCCCGTGTCGATCAGCGTGAAGCGCCGCCCGTTCCACTCGCAGTCGAGCTCCTTGCGGTCGCGCGTGATGCCGGGCCGCTCGTGCACGACCGCCTCGCGGGAGCCCGTCAGGCGGTTGATCAGCGAGGACTTCCCCACGTTTGGATAGCCGACGACGGCAACCTTCATCCGGCCAGTATGCCTACAGCGCCCGCGCCAGCCCGGCGATGCGGCCCACGACCTCCTCGATCTCGAGGACGCTGGTGTCCAGCTCGACGGCGTCAGCGGCTGCCCGCAGCGGGCTGTGCTCGCGCCCGCTGTCGCGCTCGTCGCGCAGCGCCTGCTCGGCGAGCACCGTCTCGGCGTCGGCGCCGAGCTCGAGCGCCCGCCGGCGCGCCCGCTCACGGGGATCGGCGGTCAGGAAGATCTTCAGCTCGGCATCGGGCGCGACGACCGTGCCGATGTCGCGCCCCTCGGCGACCCAGTCGCCACACGCGATCCGCGCCCGCTGCTTGGCGACCAGCGCCTCGCGCACAGTGGGCTCGGCGGCGACGACGGAGGCGGCCGCGGAGACGTCGCGGCAGCGGATCGCCGCGCTGACATCGCGCCCGTCGAGCAGCACCGGTGCGGGCGTCTCCGGCGAGCCTGCCGGCGGCTCGCCGAATTCGATCGCGCTGGTACGAGCCAACTCGCCGAGTGCGCCGGCCCGCTCGGGCAGCGTTCCGGCGTATCGCTGGAACGCCGCGAGCGCCACACACCGATACATCGCGCCGCTGTCCAGATAGGTGAAGCCGAGCTCACGCGCGAGCGCCCGAGCCACCGTTGACTTGCCCGCGCCGGCGGGGCCGTCGATCGCTACGAGCAAGGCGGCACCGGCCCCTCGCGGTCGTCCCTCGCTACGAGCAAGGCGGCACCGGCCCCTCGCGGTCGTCCCTCGCTACGAGCACAGGCTCGCGAGGTCCTCGACGAATCCCGGGTAGGAGACGGCCGCGGCGTCCATGCCGAGGACCTCCACCCCCTCGCGCGAGGCGAGCCCGGCGACTGCGCCCATCATCGCCAGGCGATGGTCGCCACACGCGTCGATGCGGCCGCCGCGCAGCCCGCCGCGGCCGCGCACGGCGAAGCCGTCGTGGGTCGCCTCGATCTCGGCGCCGAGGCCGCGCAAACCCTCGACGACGGTGGCGATGCGGTCGGACTCCTTCACGCGCAGCTCCTGCGCGCCGCGCACGACGGTCTCACCCTCGGCGAAGCAGCCGAGCAGCGCGACGAGCGGCAGCTCGTCGATCGCGAGCGGCACCTCGTCGCCTTCGACGACGGTGCCCTCGAGCGCGCCGTGGGCGACGTCGAGGTCGCTCACGGGCTCGTCTGCCTCGAGCTCGCCGTCCTCGCGCTCGAGGTCGCCGAGCACGATGCCGCGCATGCGCCGCACGATGCGCATGAAGCCGGTACGCGTCCAGTTAACGCCGACGTCGCCGATCAACAGACGCGAGCCCGGCACGAGCACGCCCGCGGTCACGAGAAACGCGGCGGAGCTCGGATCGCCGGGCACCTTGACGCTGTCGAGCAGCAGCTCGTCGGTGTTGACGACCGTCACGCGCAAGCCGTTGCGGTGGATCGCGACGCCGGCACGGAGCAGCATGCGCTCGGTGTGGTCGCGACTGCGCGCGGGCTCGCCGACCGTGGTCGCGCCATCGGCCATGAGCGCCGCGAGCAGCACGCACGACTTGACCTGGGCGCTCGCGACGTCGAGCTCGTAGGAGATCGCGCGCAGGCGCTTGCCGCGAATGCGAAGCGGCGCGAAGCGCCCGTCGCGCGC
>JASLHP010000293.1 GCA_030149625.1 Solirubrobacteraceae bacterium | reverse complement strand
CACCGCCCTGGCGGCGGCGCGGACCTGCTCGTCCGTCGCGTCCGCGCGGCCGAACGCGATGTTCTCGCGCACGGTGCCCGCGAACAGGAACGCCTCCTGCGGCACGATCCCCATCTGCGAGCGCAGCGAGCTGCTGGACACGTCGCGCAGGTCGTGGCCGTCGACGAGCACGCGCCCGGACGTCGGGTCGTAGAAGCGCGCGACGAGCTTGGCCATCGTCGACTTGCCCGCGCCCGTCGCGCCGACGAGCGCGACCGTCTGTCCGGGCGGGATGTCGAGGCTGACGTGCTGCAGCGCGTAGACCGGCGGCGCGTCCTCCTCGCCGCGCCGGCGCGCGTAGGCGAAGGAGACGTCGTCGAACGTGACCTCGCCGCGGATGCGCCGTAGCTCGATCGCGTCGTCGCGGTCGGTGAGGGTGGGCTTGACGTCGAGGAGCTGGAAGATCTTCTCGAGCGCGGCCATGCCCGACTGGTAGGTCGCGTAGAGCTGGGAGAGCTGCTGGATCGGTTCGAACAGGTTCGAGAGCGCGGCCACGAACGCCACCACGGTGCCGACCGTGACGTGGCCTTCGATCGCCTGCAGGCCGCCGTAGACGACGATCCCTGCGACGGCGAGCCCGGAGAGCATTTCCACGCTCGGGAAGTACGCGGCGTTCAGCTTCACCGTGACGTAGTTCGCGTCCTGGTTGTCGGCGTTCAGGGCGCTGAAGCGCTCTTCGTGAGCGCGCTCCTGGGCGAAGCTGCGCACGACGCGCACGCCCGACAGGCTCTCCTGCAGGTCGGCGGTGATCGCGCCGATCGTCTCGCGGGTGCGACGGAAGGCGCCGGCCGAGACGATCCGGAACCACAGCGACCCGATCAGCAGCAGCGGCAGCACGATGAACGTCAGCAGCGCCAGCTTCGGGTCCAGGTAGATGAGGATGCCGATCGTCCCGATCAGCGTCAGACCCGACTGGAACAGCGTCACCACGGAGTCGGTGACGAGGCTGTCGAGCGCCTCGACGTCGTTGGTCATGCGCGAGATCAGCACGCCGGCCGGGCGGCTCTCGTAGAAGCCGATCGGCAGCGACTGCAGGTGCTGGAAGATCTGCACCCGCAGGTCCGCGAGCGCGCGCTGCCCGACCCAGCCCACGAGGTAGGTCTGCAGGTAGGTCATCACCCACACGAGCACGGCGGAGATGAGGAAGGCGATGACCACGAGGAAGAGCGCTTTGGAGTCGCCCTGTTCGATCCCCTGGTCGATCGCAGCCCGCGCGAGCAGGGGCGGCGCGATCGTGGCGGCGGTGCCGATCACCAGCGCGAAGAGCATCGCGACCGTCTGCCGGCGATACGGCTTGACCAGGCGCAGCAGCCCGCGCAGGCTTCGCCCGCGCGTGCCTTTGGCTGCGCGCGCCCCGTCCCACTGCGGGCCGGGCCCGCGTCCGACCATCGGGCTCATAGGCCGCTCACCTCCGGCTCGAGCGGCTTGCGCGCCATGAACACCTGGTCGGGCAGACCCTTCTCGACGATCTCGCGGTAGAGCTCGGAGGCCTCGAGCAGCTTGTCGTGGTCGCCGTGGGCGATCACCCGGCCGTGGTCGAGGACCACGATCTCGTCGGCGAGCGAGATCGTCGAGAGCCGGTGCGCGATCACGAACGTCGTGCGGCCGGCCATCGCCTCGTCGAGCGCGCGCTTGATCTCCTGCTCGGTCGAGGCGTCCACCGAGCTGGTCGCGTCGTCGAGGATCAGGACGCGCGGGTCGGCCACCAGCGCGCGAGCGATCGCGATGCGCTGACGCTGGCCGCCCGAGAGCGAGAGGCCGCGCTCGCCCACGCGCGTGTCATAGCCCTGTGGCAGCGCAGAGATGAAGCCGTCGGCCTGCGCGCGGCGAGCGGCCGATTCGACATCCTCGCGTGTGGCGTCGGGCCGTCCGTAGGAGATGTTCTCGGCGACCGTGGCAGAGAACAGGAACGGATCGTCGCTGACGACGGCGACCGCCTGGCGCAACGGGCGAAGCTGCAGGTCACGGACGTCCTCGCCGTCGAGCAGCACCTCGCCCTCGCTGGCGTCGTAGAGACGCGAGATCAGGGCGACGAGGCTCGACTTGCCCGAGCCGGTGCCGCCGACCAGAGCGACCGTCGTGCCGGCGGGGACGTCGAGGCTGACGTCGCAGAGAGCCGCACGGTGCGTGGCCGGTCCGGCGCCGTTGCCGTTGCCGTTGCGCGCGCCTTCGAGCTGGATCGTGGCCTCATGGCCGCCGGCGTGCACGTAGGCCGCGCCGAACTCGTCGGTTTCGTCGTAGCGGAGCGTCACGTCGCGCAGCTGCACGTGCCCGTTGCCGGGCGGCAGCGGCGCGGGGTCGGCACGCTCGACGATCCGCGGCTCGCGGTCGAGCACCTGGAAGATCCGTGCGCCCGACGCCGTCGCGCGCTGGGCGAGCCCCAGGGTCACGCCGAGCGATCGCATCGGCCCGATCAGCATGTTCAGGTAGAGGTAGAACTGGGTGAACTGACCGAGGCTGAGGTGCGCGTGGATAACGGCTTCGCCGCCGATCAACAGCACGGCCGCCAGTCCGAGCTGCGGCAGGAAGCCGATCACAGGGTTGAACTTGGCCTCCAGGCGCGTGGCGACCATCGACTGGTCGAAGACACGTACGACGCTCTTGCGAAAGCGCTCGAGCTGGTGCGGCTCACGTGCGAAGGACTTCACGACGCGCACGCCCGAGATGTTCTCCTCGGCGTCAGCGGTCAGCTCGCCGATCCGCTGCTGGACCTCCTGGATGGCGGGACGCGCCGCGCGCCCGTAGCGCTGCGAGATCACGACGACGAACGGCACGGGGATCAGCGCGATCACGGCGAGTTTCGGTTCGATCGCGAGCATCGCGATCCCGGCGAGCACGATCGTGAGCCCGGCCTGCAGGATGAAGACGAGCCCGTAACCGAGGAAGAAGCGCACCGCCTGCAGGTCGACCGTCGCGCGCGACATCAGCTGGCCGGTCTGCT
>JASLHP010000145.1 GCA_030149625.1 Solirubrobacteraceae bacterium | reverse complement strand
CGTCGGCCACGTCGCGCGCGACCGCCTCCGATGCCCACGCCCAATCGTCCCGCTCGGCGCGCGCGAGCGCGCCGTGCACGAGCGGCTCGTGCCCGCGGCGCTCGAGCTCCGCGACCAGCACCGCGGCGATCCCGGTGAGCTCGTCCGCCGACACCGAGACTCGCATCAGGCGCTCTCCTCCGTCCCACCCACTCGCATCGCGCGTTCCACCGACTCCAGGAACATGCGGTGCAGACGCTCGTCGCTGCCGAGCTCGGTGTGGAAGGACACCGCCAGCGCCGTCCCCTGGCGCGCCGCCACCGCATGGCCGTCCACCTCGGCGAGGATCTCCACGCCGGCACCGTGCTCGGCGATCCACGGCGCGCGGATGAAGATGCCTCTGATCGGCGGCCTGTCGATGCCAGCGAGCTCTACGTCGGTCTCGAAGCTGCGGGTCTGGCGGCCGAAGGCGTTGCGCTCGGCGCGCATGTCCATCAGCCCGAGATGGTCGCGGTCGAGCATGATCAGCCCGGCGCACGAGCCAAGAATGGGAATCCCGGCCGCCCCACCGACGCCCGCGAGCGCGCGCAGCGGCTCGGCGAGGCCCTCGCGCGCGACGCCGAGCGTCATCGTCGTGGACTCTCCGCCGGGAATCACGAGCCCGTCGAGACCGTCGAGATCGGCCGGCGTACGCACCTCGCGCGTGCGTGGGTGGACAGGTCGCAACCTCCTCAGCATCCGCGCGTGCGCCTCGAACCCGCCCTGCAGCGCGAGCACGCCGATCAGCGGGGCGTCGGCCAAGCCTGCTCTACCAGCCACGCTGGGCGAGCAGCTGCTCGCCCTCGAGCTTCGAGCTCTCGAGGCTGACCATCGGGGTGCCGAGCCCGCGCGAGGCTAGCGCGACGCGCTCGGCGTCCTGCCAATGGGTCGTCGACTCGACGATCGCCCGCGCACGCGTGGGCGGGTCCCCGGACTTGAAGATGCCCGAGCCGACGAACACGCCTTCGGCGCCCAGCGCCATCATCAGCGCGGCGTCGGCCGGCGTGGCGATCCCTCCGGCACAGAACAGAACCACCGGCAGGCGACCGGCTAGCGCGACCTCGCGCACGAGGTCGAGCGGCGCGGCGAGACCCTTGGCGGCGGCAGCGAGCTCATCGGCGCCGAGCATCGTCAGCCGACGAATTTCGCCGCCGATCTTGCGCATGTGGCGCACGGCCTCGACGATGTCGCCGGTTCCCGCCTCGCCCTTGGAGCGGATCATCGCGGCGCCCTCGCCGACGCGGCGCAGCGCCTCGCCGAGGTTCGTCGCGCCGCACACGAACGGAACCTTGAAATCCCACTTGTCGATGTGGTTGGCCTCGTCCGCTGGCGTCAGCACCTCCGACTCGTCGACGTAGTCGACCTCGAGCGCCTCGAGCACGCGGGCCTCCATGAAGTGGCCGATGCGCGCCTTGGCCATCACGGGGATGCTGACGGCCTCCTGGATGCCGGCGATCATCTCCGGGTCGGACATGCGCGCGACGCCACCGTCGCGGCGGATGTCGGCCGGCACGCGCTCGAGCGCCATCACCGCGGCGGCGCCCGCGTCCTCGGCCACCTTGGCCTGCTCGGGCGTGACGACGTCCATGATCACACCGCCCTTGAGCATCTCGGCCAAGCCGGTCTTGACTCGGAATGTCGCCTCGTCGCGCACGGGGACTAGTTTGACAGCCTGCGGCTGACGCGGCTGGCGAGTCCGCCGCCGCAGGCCAGATCCGGGCTGCGGCAGCGGCGAGCGAGCAGCACCGCGGCGAGCCTCGCGGCGACACGCACCGCACGCGCTCGCGGCCGTGTCTCGCTCGCTGGCGCCAGCGAGATTCGCCGCTCGGCGTCGCGCCTGAGCTCCACCTCACGCTGACGCATCAGCTCGATATTGATCCTGTCTCTCGCCATTGCAATACCCCAATCACATGCAAAATGTAATGCAAACTGAGATTATCCGATAGATTTAGGATTGCAATGTCAATCAATCTCGATTTGTCTTAGCTGATGGCGGGATCGCTGACCGATCGCCTGCGAACCATCGACCGCGACGCCAAGCCGTCGTTGACGCGACAGCTCGCGGATGTGTTCGCCGCCGCGATCGCAAGCGGCGAGTTGGCGGCAGGCGCGCAGCTACCGACGACGCGTGAGCTGGCACAGATCGCCGGGGTCAATCAGCTGACCGCCGGTCGTGTCTATCGGCGCCTGCAGGAACAGGGCCTCGTCGTCTCCTCGGTCGGTCGCGGCACGTTCGTACGCGCAGCCGCCTCACGCAGCGCCGCGGACGCAGCGGACGTCACCTGGCAGACATATGCGCTGGGAACCCCACGCGACGGCTACGCCGGTCGGGTACTCAGCGAAGCCGCGGAGCACGCCGGCAGTCAGCGGCTAGTCGCGCTGTCACTCGGCTATCCCTCGAGCGAGCAGGTCCCCGTCACCGAGCTCGCGACCGCGACCGAGCAGACGCTCGCCGGAGCGGCCCTCGCGAGCTTCGAGTACTGCCCGATCGAGGGCACCGACGAGCTGCGCGCGCAGCTCGCGACGCTCGGCCGCGCGCGCGGCCTCGATGACGAAGCCGACAGCATCCTCATCACCACGGGCGGGCGTCAGGGGCTCACAGTGGCTGCTCGCGCCGTCTTGCGAGCCGGCGACGTCGCGGCGTGCGAGTCCCCTACGTATATGGGCATGCTCGAGGCGCTGCGCGCCACCGGCGCGAGCGTGATGCCCGTCGGCGTCGATCGGCAAGGCTTCGACGTCGAGGCGCTCGAGCGCCTCCTGCGCGGACACGAGGTGAAGCTCGTCGCGCTGCAGCCGCGCGGGCACAACCCAACCGGCCAGGATCTCGGCGACGAGCGTCGCGCGCGCCTGCTCGAGCTCGCGAACAGGCACGGCTTCTTCGTGCTCGAGGACGCCGTCTATGCCGACCTGCGCTACGACGGCACCGACCCGGGCTCGCTGCGCGCGCGCGACCCCGCGCACGTGATCTACGTCGACTCGTTGTCGAAGACCGTCGCGCCGGGCCTACGCGCCGGCTGGATCGCCGCGAGCGGCCCCGTGCTCGATCGCATGATCGCCGAGAAGCGCGACGACGACGCCCACTGCGCCACGCTGCCGCAGCTGATCGCCGCCTCCTACCTGGCCGCCGGGCACTATCCAGCCCAGCTGGCGCGCGCACGCCAGCTGTACCGCACCCGGCGCGACGTGCTGCTCGATGCCCTCGACACCGAGCTCCGCGGCCTCGCGGAGTTCATGCGCCCGAGCGCCGGCGGCCACGTGTGGATCACGCTCGAGCACGCGCGCGAGGACCAGGAGCTGTACCGCAGCGCGCTCGCCGCCGGCGTCAGCTACGTCCCCGGTCCCGCGATGCTCGTCGGCCCGCCAACCGCAACCCACCTGCGCCTGTCGTTCACCTCGCTCACCCCAGAGCGCCTGCGCGAGGGAGCCAGACGCCTGGGCCGCGTCATCCGCGCCCAGCCTCACGCCCCGCGTCACCGGCACACGTTGCCCGTCGCCTGAGGAGCGCGCGAGGGCATCTAGCACGTTCGCCGAAGCGCTCGACCAGCCGGGCCTACATCCGCTCCCCGGCGAGATCCACGACACTTCACCTCAACCTCTGAATGACTGCACCAGGCTGACCAACCCAATGAGCCGCACGGTTCGCGTCTACTTCAGCCGGAAAGCCTTGATGCGATCGTCGTACTGCGCGGTGTCTTGCGCGTAAACCCCATACGCGAGCGCCTGGATGACGCTCAACAGCGCCGTGTGCGAGCGCACGTAGGCGGGGCTGTTCGACGAGTAATAGAGCTTGATCTGCGCGAGCTTGGCAACCTCGGAGAGCGTCGCGTCGGTGATCGCCGCGGTGCGTGCCTGGCGGTGGCGCGCGAGCTTCATCGCGCGCACGACCAGCGGGTGCGGGCGCCCGGCGGACAGCCCGATCACGAGCGTGTTCGCGTCGATGCGCCCGAGACGGCTCAGCGCCTCCTGCGAGGGACTCGCGACGACGTCGACACGCAGGTCGAGCAGCATCAATAGATGGCGCAGATAGCTCGCGAAGAAAGCCATCTGGTCGGTGCCCGCGACGAGCACCTTCTCGGCGCCGACGATCGCCTCGATCAACGCCTCGACCGAGCTGCGCGAGACCTTGCGCGCGGTGTCCTCGACGTTGACGTGGTCGGCCGCGAGCGCCGCCTCGAACTCGTTCTGGTCGAGCGAGAACAGCGGCGAGGAGGCCCCGCCGACGCCGACGCCGCCATCCTTGGTGGCCTTCGCGTTGACGCGACGATATTCCTCGCGCGCGGCCGCCTGCAGCTCGGGGAAGCCCTCGAAACCTAGCGCCTGCGAGAAGCGCACGACCGTCGAGCTGGAGGTGTTCGCGCGACGCGCGAGCTCCTCGGCGGTCTGGAACGCGGCCTCGTCGAGGTGGTCGACGATGTACTGCGCGACGTCCTTCTGCGAGCGCGAGCACTCGTCGAATCGCGCCTGTATGTACTTGGACAGACTCTGGTGCTCGCTCGTCCCGTTCACGGGCGGAGGCTCGGCGATCTTTGTGGCGACACGCTTCATCGGCGCTTCTGTTCGACGTCCTCGCCGTGCAGTCCTTCCTGACCAAACCTAGTTCGCCGCGATTGCGCTCGGGTCATCGCGTTGATCCGTCACGCGCGGCAGCGCGTACATAAGCTCACCCCATGGCGAGCGCCGGAGAACCAACGTGAGAATCGCGATCGTCGGCGCCGGCGTATCCGGGCTGGTCGCGGCGCATCTGCTGCACCGCGAGCACGAGGTGGTCGTGTATGAGGCGAACACGTACGCGGGCGGGCACGCCAACACGGTTCGGGTCGAGACAGATCGCGAAAGCCATGACGTGGACACCGGCTTCATCGTCATGAACGACCGCAACTATCCGAGCTTCACGCGCCTGCTCGATCGACTCGGCGTCAACACGCAGCCCACGCACATGAGCTTCTCGGTGAAGGCCGAGGACGAGGACTTCGAATACGCGGGCACACCGCGCGGGCTGTTCTGCCAGCCGAGCAACCTGCTCAGCCCGCGCTTCCAGAGAATGCTGCTCGACCTGTTCCGCTTCAACCGCGAGTTGCGCGGGATGCTGGCGCGCGAAGCAGCCCACACGGGCGAGCCCTATGCCGAGGAGTCGCTGCAGGCGTTCCTCGAACGCCGCCGCTTCTCACGCGCGTTCGTCGAGCGGCTGATCACGCCGCAGGTCTCGGCCGTGTGGTCCGCCGACCCGCGTCGGATGCGATCGCTGCCGGTGCGCTTCATCGCGGAGTTCTTCGCCAACCACGGCATGCTCGGCTTTCGCGACCGCCCGCGCTGGTCGACGATCGTCGGTGGCTCCGCCAGCTATGTCGACGCGGTGATCGCGCCGTTTCGCGAGCGCGTGCGCCTGAACACGCCCGTGCGCTCGATCACACGCCACGCCGACCGCGTGGAGATCCTCGCCGGCGGCCCACACGACGGCGCCGGCGCCGAGCGCTATGACCAGGTGATGATCGCGACGCACTCCGACGAGGCGCTGCGGATGCTCGGCGACGCATCCCCGGCGGAGACCGAGCTTTTGGGAGCGATCCCCTACCAGCGCAACGAGGCGGTACTGCACACCGACAGCAGCTTGCTTCCGCGCCGCCGCCAGGCGCGCGCCGCCTGGAACTTCCACCTGCTGCGCGAGCCCAAGCCCGTGAGCACGGTCACCTATTACATGAACCACCTGCAGCGGCTGCACGCCGAGCACGACTACTGCGTGACGCTCAACCGCACCGAGGCGATCGACCCAGCGAAGATAATCCGCACGATCTCCTACGCGCACCCCGTATACACGCCCGCTGGCGTCGCCGCCCAGCGCAGGCACGCGACGATCAGCGGCTTCGAGCGCCGCACCCACTATTGCGGCGCCTATTGGGGCTGGGGCTTTCACGAGGACGGCGTGCGCAGCGCGCTCGCGGCATGCGAGCCGTTCGGAGTCAGCCTGTGAACAGTTGCCTTTACGAGGGCTCCGTGCGCCACCGCCGTCACGGCTCGCCCAGCGACGAGCTCCACTATCGATTGTTCATGGTGTTCGTCGACCTCGACGAGCTGCCCGAGTGCTTCGACGGACATGCGCTGTGGTCCGCGCGGCGCCCCGCGCTCGCATGGTTCAGGCGCGCGGACTACCTCGGCGACCCGCGCACGCCGCTCGCGCAGTCGGTGCGCGAGCTCGTCGCCGAGCGCACCGGAGCGACGCCCGAGGGCCCGATCAGACTGCTCACGCACCTGCGCTGCTTCGGTCACTGCTTCAACCCCGTGAGCTTCTACTACTGCTACGACCGCGCCGGCGAGCGGGTGCGTGCCGTCGTCGCGCACGTCACGAACACGCCGTGGGGTGAGCGCCACGCCTACGTGATGCCGGTCGCGCATGCGGCCGACCACGGCACCGCGAGGCTGATGGGCGGCCAGTTCGGGAAGGCGCTGCACGTTTCGCCGTTGATGGGGATGGAGCACACCTACGACTGGCGCGTGACCGAACCGGGCGAGCGTCTGGCCGTGCACATCGCCTCCCGGCGTGCTGGCGGCCACGACACCGAGATCGTGTTCGACGCGACGCTCGCACTGGAGCGCCGCGAGCTCAGCAGCCGTCAGCTCGCGCGTGCACTCGCGCGCTATCCGTTCCTGACGCTGCGTATCCTCGCCCGCATCTACGGACACGCGCTGGCACTGCGCCTGCGCGGCGCAAGCTACTTCCCCCATCCACAGAGGGGACAGAAAGACATGGTCTCGTCATGATCGACCGCGCGGCGCGCTCGTTGGTCGTGAGGCTGCTGAGCCGCATCCGCGGCGGCGAGATCGAGCTGGCCGAGGACGGCCGCAGCGCGCGCTTCGGCGCGATCGAGCCCGCGCGCCCGCTGCGCGCGGTCGTGCGCGTGCGCTCGCCGCGCTTCTATCGCCGGCTGCTGCGCGGCAGCATCGGGCTGTGCGAGTCCTACATGGACGGCCTGTGGGAGTGCGAGGACCTGGTCGCGCTCACGCGCATCGCCGCGCTCAATGTCGGCTCACTGGACACCTTCCGCCGGCGGCTCGCGCCGGTGCTGATCCCCGTGCAGCGCTGGGCGCGCTGGCTCGCGCGCAACACCCCCGGGCGCTCGCGCCGCCGGATCGCTGCGCACTACGACCTCGGCAACGAGTTGTTCGCGCTGTTCCTCGACCGCACGATGATGTACTCGTGCGCGGTCTTCGAGAGCCCGCAGACGACGCTCGAGCAGGCATCGCTCGCGAAGCTCGAACGCGTGTGCGAGAAGCTCGACCTGCGAGCGCACGACCACCTGCTCGAGATCGGCACCGGCTGGGGCGGACTCGCGGTGTATGCGGCGCAAAACTACGGCTGCCGCGTGACGACCACGACGATCTCGCGCGAACAACACGCATATGCCTGCGCGCGCGTGCGCGAGGCGGGCCTCGCGGATCGTGTGACGGTGCTGCTCGAGGACTACCGCGAGCTGCGCGGCCGCTATGACAAGCTCGTCTCGATCGAGATGATCGAGGCGGTCGGCTGGCAGTACTTCACGACCTACTTCCGCCGCTGCTCGGAGCTCCTGAGCGACGACGGCGCGATGCTGCTGCAGGCGATCACGATCGACGACCGCGCCTACCACGTCGAGAAGGCCGGCAAGAGCTTCATCAACACCTACATCTTCCCCGGCGGCTGCCTGCCGTCGATGGAGATCATCTCGCG
>JASLHP010000270.1 GCA_030149625.1 Solirubrobacteraceae bacterium | reverse complement strand
TTCGCGAGATCACCTATGCGAACGGTCAGGTTTGCCACACGGGCCTGGAACTGGGGCACGCGGCTCGTGCTTGTCCGTCTGTCGGTGAACAGCCGGTCCTCGAGCCCGACGTCACCGCGGCCAGCGTGGCATCGCCCGTCTCCGTGCTGATGCGTAGGGAGACCGTGCGCATGCGCTACGAGACGAAGGTGCTGCCGATGTTCGTGATCAGCTTCCGCGCGCGCGTTGCCGTCACCAGCGCGGCCTCCGGTTACTCGATATCGGTCAGCTGCGGCAATGCCCGGCAGGTGGGTCCCGTGTTGGCGAATGTCCGTCGCGGCCAGCTGGTCACACGCGACATCGCCGAGAACGGCTGTCGCGGCACAGCCCACATCAGGGTTCTCTACCAGTACGGCCGCCACGGCGGTGGCTTGCCGTTCGGCCTTGGCCGTGGCGGGCTGACCGTGGGCACGCGTACCATCGCCGTCCGCTAGCGCCGCACAGGCGGCCGGTCGGGTGCGAATCGGCCGCCGCCTACCGGGTTGGCGTCGAAAGCCGGGTCGCTATCTTGTCGTCGATGGGGCGCGGTCGGCGGCTGCTACGGCGGGCACATGCCACGAGCGGCGTGTTCGCGTCGGCTGCCTTGGTCGCCGCAGCCGCTCTGGGCGGTGCGACCGCCGGCCCCGCACGAGCCGACGCCGCCGCCGGCTCGTCGCGAGCGGACTCGCTCGCAAGCGCGATCTCGCCGAACGCCGCATCCGGAATCGCCGCCGACGGCCTGTCCTCGGTGTCGATCGCGGTGAGCGCGGACGCGACGCAGGATGAGCCGGCGACGATCACCGTCAAAGGCGAAGCCGAAACGGCGTCCAGGCTGTTCGTGTATGTGAGCGCAGAAGGCACTTGTGAGTCTGAGCCGGCGTCGAACGCGCCAGCGGCGCTGTCGGCAAGTGGAGGTGAAGAACTTGCCGAAGGCAGCTTCGAACACGCTTATGAATACACGCCCGCGTTGGTCGGCTCCTACACGGTTTGCGCTTATGTGGACGAAACCGAAGCAGGCGTGCCAAGCGCGATCGGCGAAGCCGTGTTCGAAGCGGAGCCTCCCACCGCTTCGGTGTCGGTCCAGGTGAGCGCGAGTCCCGCCCAGCAGGTGCCGGCCACGATCACGGTGCAGGGTGAAACAGAGGTGGCTCGCAAGCTGTTCGTCTACATCGGCGCTGGCGGCTTGCGCTGCGAAGCGGATCCGGCGGCGGACACGCAGGGACAGTCGCTCTCGTTGGCCGGTGGCGAAGCGCTCAGTTCTGGCGCCTTTGAACGTACATACAGATACACGCCGCCCGCGGTTGGCTCATACACGGTGTGCGCATATGTGGACGAAGCGGAAGCGGGTGTGCCGAACGCGGTCGGTGAAGTGGTCTTCGAAGCCGCGCGCCCGAAAGGCTCGGCGTCGATACAGGTGAGTGCGAACCCGATCCGCGGCGAACCGGTCACGATCAGGGTGAGCGGGGAAACCCAGGTGGCGCGCAGGCTGTTCGTGTACATCAGCAGCGCGGGCACAGGCTGTGAATCGGATCCGGCCAGCAGTAGCGGTGAACCGCTGTCGGCTGCTGGCGGTGACGCGCTTGCCGCCGGCGTCTATGAGGAGAGCTACCGATACACCCCCGAGTTCATCGCCACGTACACGATCTGCGCGTTCGTGGACGAAACCGAAGCGGCCACACCGAACGCGAGCGCCGGCGCGAGCTTCACGAGCAGCCCGTCGCAGACGGAAATCGACGAACGCGCGGCCGAAGCCAAACTTGAAGCAGAACGGGACAAGGCGCGACGCGACGCCGAAGTCGCGGCGAGCGAAGCGGAGGCCAGAGCGCTCGGCGAAGCATCCGCGAAGGCTGCCCAGGAAGCGGCCGCGAGGGCGGCTCAGGAAGCGGCGTCCAGGGCGGCGCGGGAAGCCGCGGAAAGGACCGCCACCCAGGCGGCGGCAGCAGCCGCAAAGCTCGCGAAGCTGAAGGCCGCGCGGGCCAAGCCCGTCACGCGGTTGACGGTGAGCGCCGTCGCGCACGACGGCTCGTCGCTTGCGCATCCGGGCTACACGAGCCTTGATGTCACCACCAGCCCATACGCGTTCGTGACGGTGACGCTCGCGCGCAACGGACACAGGACCTTGCGCCGCGAATGGGGCGAACAGGCGAGCGCGGTGGCGGCGAACGTCTCCTGGTCGTGCCACCACCCTGGCGGCAGCTATCGCTATACGGTCACGGCGCGGACGGACGTGGGCAGGAAGCTGACGCGCAGCGGGCGGTTCGCGCCTGTCAGCCCGGCGCGCTGTCGCGCGCTGCGAGGTCAGGAAACGGACGCCGGCAAACGCCAGCAGGCGCAGGTGAGGGAACGCGAAGCGCGCGAATACGACGAAGAAATCGAGCGACGGGAACGGGCGCAGCAGGAAGAACGAGAACGGCGGGAATCGCTCTGCCGGCAAGAGGGCGGCACGCCCACGATCGTCGTCGGCTCCGAAGGCGCGACCTGGGTGTGCGAGGCGCCGAACGGCGCGACGCTCCCGACCGCGTAAGCGCCGCCGTCGCCGCCTCAGACGCCTTACAGTCGGCATCGATGCCGCTGTACTTCAGCCACCCGGCGTGCCTCGAGCACGATCCGCGCCCGCGCATGCCAGGGCATCCCGACACGCCCGAGCGGCTGCGCGCGATCGAGCGCGCGCTTGCTCCCAGCAACTGGCTTGGGTGGGAGCGCCGCGAGTCGCCGGCGGCGCAAGCGGCGCAGCTCGAGCTGATCCACAGCGCCCGCCAGATCCGCCAGATCGAGGAGCTTGCGCGCGCGGGAGGCGGCGCGATCGACGCGGACACGCTCGTCGGTGAGCCGTCGTTCCGCGCCGCGCTTCACGCCGCGGGCGGCGCCTGCGAGATGACGAGGGCGCTGCTGGCGGGCGAGGCGAAGCTTGGCTTCTGCGAGGTGCGGCCGCCCGGCCATCACGCCGAGCCCGATCGCGCGATGGGGTTTTGCCTGTTCAACAACGTTGCCATCGCGGCGGAGATCGCGATTCGGGAGCTGGGTATCGGCAGGGTCTTGATCCTCGACTGGGACGTACACCACGGCAATGGCACCGCCGAGGCGTTTCGCCGGCGTCCGGAGGTGCTGTTCGCGAGCATCCATCAAGCCGGCATCTATCCCGGCAGTGGCCCGCTCGACGACGTCGGCTCGGGTCCCGGCGAGGGCTACACGATCAACCTGCCCGTGCCCGCCGGCTCCGAAGGCGATCTGTGGCTGTCGCTGCTCGAGCACGTCGTGCTGCCAGCCGCGCGCGCGTTCGCGCCCGAGCTGGTGCTCGTCTCGGCGGGCTTCGACGCGCACCGCGAGGACCCGCTCGCCGGCTGCCGTTTGGAGAGCTCCTCGTTCGCGCAGCTCGCGCGCCATGTGCGCGACTTCGCGCGGCGGCTCGACGTGCCGCTCGGCATCGTGCTCGAGGGCGGCTATCAGCCCGCGGTCCTCGGGCAGTGCGTGCTCGAGACGCTGCGAGCGCTCGCCGGCGACGAGCCTCCGCGCAACGGCGCCGCCGAGGCACCGTTGACCTCGCGCGCGGCGGCTCACATCGGCCGTTACTGGCCGCTTTGAGCAGGCGCGTGTGCCGAGCATGTCCGAGCATGGCGCGTGCGGGCAGGCAGCGCGCCCAGCCGCGCGCCCCGGCGACGCCCGCCCGGCGACGCGTCCCGGCAAGGCCGCCCGGCGACAAGCCCGAAGGCCTCCCGCCGACGCCCGCCCGGCAATGCGCCCCGGCAAG
>JASLHP010000161.1 GCA_030149625.1 Solirubrobacteraceae bacterium | reverse complement strand
GCTCCCGTGCGGCTGCCGACGCCGCCGGCGCGGCGGGCTGGTCCTGCGCGGCGGCGCCGGCTCGCGGCGGCGCGAGCGCGCACACGAGCCCCAGCAACGCGAACGCGGGCGCGCCGAGCCCGGCGAACTCCCAAAACCAGTCGAACGAGCCATGCACGACCCAGTAGGCGAATCCGGCGAGCGCCGCGCCCGCGACGGCGCGCGCGAGCGCATCGGAGCTGCGCAGCGCACTGGCTCCGGCAAGCAACGCCGCGCCGAGGCCGACGAGCGCAAACAGCGTTCCGGCCAGTCCGCTCTGCACGAGCGTCCGCAGCTCGACGCTGTGGGGATAGTGCGGCGTCTCTTCGCTGTGCCCGCGCGCGAGATACTGCTGCTGGAAGTTGTCCGCGCCGATCCCGAGCAGCGGGTGAGCGAGGAATTCGTCGAGCGCGACGCGATAAAAGTCGTAGCGACTGCTGCCGAGCCCGCTCACGAGCCGGCTGCCGGTCGAGCTGTCCGCCGCATAGCCGCCCTTGAAGCTGCGCCAGCCGCTTTCGATTCGCGCGATCGGGCTGCCGCCGAACGCTAGGCCGCCCGCGACGATCGCCACGAGCGTGACGACGGCCACGACGCGCACGCTCGCGCGCACGCGTGCGAGCGTGCGCGCGGAGGGCGCCGAGCGCGACTCCGCGAGGGCGCCGAGCGCCACCACGAGCCCGGCGACGCCGCTCGCGACGAGCATCGCCGCCGTGGCGCTGTGGATCGCGGCCGGCGTCACGGCGCCGGCCGCGAGGCTGTTGCCCACGCCGAGCACCGCCGGCGCGGCTGCGCCGATGCCCGCGGCGACCGGGATCAGCACCACGAACGTGCGCGTGCGGTCCGGCAGCAGCGCGAACACGAGCACGAGCATCACCGGCGTCGCGTACAGCGAGCCGCGGCTCTGGCTGAGCAGTGCGACCTCGGCGAGCAGCACGGCGCCACCGGCCAGCACCCCGCGCAGACCCCATGGCAGTCGTGCGCTGCGCGCCAACAGCAGCGCGGGCCAGAATGCCATCAGCCACTGTGCCGCGTTCGCGTTCGGATAGCCGCTCGGATACAGCAGGCGTCCGCCTGGCAGCAGCGACTGGAGGCTCGCGCGAGACGCCGCGTCGAGGTGCAGCGCGGCGAACAGCGCGAGCGCGATCAGCGCAAGCGTCCACGAGGCGAGCAGCAGCACCGCGCTCGCGGCGCGCTGGCGCCAGCAGGCGAACAGCGCGAACACGAGCAGGTACAGCAGCGTCCGGTTCGCGCCTTCCCATGCCTGCCCGGGCACCGCCGCCCACAGGATCGAGAGATAGCTGAGCGCGGTGTACGCGGCGAGCGCGCCGAGCGCGATTCGCACGGACATCGGGATCGTGTCCACGCGCAGTCGCACGAGCGCCAGCGCGATGCCGAGCAGCGCCAGCACGATCAGCGCGCCGGGCGCCCAATGGGTCAGCGGGTAGCCCGCCTGGCTGGTTGACCACACGACGAACAGCACGAGCGCGGCAAGCGCCGGCACCGTGGCGGGGGCTTCGCGCAGCGACGCCGAGAGCTTCGCTGTCATCGCGCCAACGATAATCACCGGTGTGGAGGACTCCGCCGCCCTCGTGCGCTTCTACGACGCCGCCTACACGCAGGATCCGGCCGACGCCGCGCGTTACACGCGCTGGCGGGCGCTCGGCGCGGTCGGCAAGGCCGATCACGTGATCGCGCTGTGTGCGCGCGCCGGCGTGGCGCCGACGAGCACGCTGGAGGTCGGCTGCGGCGACGGTGCGCTCCTGTGCGAGCTGGGGCGCCGCGGCTTCGGCGGCACGCTGTCCGGCGTGGAGATCACCGCGGCGGCCGTCGCGATCGCGCGATCGCGGTCGGCGATCGCTTCGGTGGAGCTCTACGACGGCCTGCACCTGCCCGTCGCCGAGGGCTCCTATGAGCTGGGTGTGCTCTCGCACGTGCTCGAGCACGTGCCGGACCCGGCCGCGCTGCTGCGCGAGGTTGCGCGGGCGTGCCGCAACGTGCTCGTGGAGGTGCCGCTCGAGGCGAACTGGTCGGCGCGACGCGCCGGCAAGCGCCTGCACGCGGCCGAGGTCGGTCACCTGCAGCGCCTGGACCGTGACGCGATCCGCGAGATCGTCGCACGTGCGGGCCTGTCGCTCGGCGGCGAGCTCGAGGACGCGTTGCCGCTACGCGCGCACAGCTTCTTCGCCGTGACGCCGCGTCAGCGTGCGGCCGCCGGCGCGAAGTGGGCGCTGCGGGCGAGCGCGCACCGTCTCGCGCCGGCGCTCGCGCGGCGCGCGTTCACGGTGCACTACGCGTGTCTGTGTCTGCCGCCGGGCCGATAGCGGCAGCCCGATCCAACGCCGATCCGTCGATCGCGGCCGGCGTCTCACCGGGTGCCGGGCGCGTCGCGGCCCCGAGCAGCAGCGCGAGCACCTTGCCCATCAGCTCGTCCGGCACGGCGTCGGGGTCGGCGAGCTTCTGGCGGGCGATGCCGTCCGCCAGCGCGTCGATCGCGATCGCGAGCTGCTCGGCGGGGATCGCCAGCTCGAGGTCGAACTCGCGCACGCCGTCGGCGATCAGCCGCGTGAGCACCTGACGCATCTGCGCGAAGCGCACGGCCACCTTCGGCCGCACGTCTGCCTCGCGCACGCCGTAGGCCCAGAACTCCATGAACAGCAGCAGCAGCTCCGGCTCGCGGTCGATCATCGTCATCCATTGGCGCGCGCCACCGGTCGCGCGCTCGGCGATCGACGCGCGCGCGCCCACAGCCTCGGCGATCTCGCGTGCGTGCTCGTCGATCTCTCGCTCCATCAGCACGAGGAACAGGTCCTCCTTGCCGTCGAAGTTGGAGTAGAGCGCACCCGTCGAGAAGCCGGCCTCCGAGGCGATCTCCTCGACGCTGGCGCCGTGAAAGCCACTGCGCGCGAACACGGCGCGTGCCGCCGCGAGCAGCCGGTCGCGTGTCTGTGCGCGGCTCTGCTCACGTGTCATGCGTGCCTCCATCACGCGCAATCTTACTTGACAGAGCGAGCGTTATTTCGATAACGTTCATTATCCGAATCCGATTACCGAGTCTGATCACCAGAGCGAGAGGAATGACCACGATGGCGACTGCTGCGAGCTCGACCGAGGCCGACCCCACGAACGTCGCCAGCCTGCCCGTCGACGCGATCTCCTACGAGGACCTGTACACGCGCTGGGAGCGCGGCAACTGGAAGGCGACCGAGCTCGACTCCACCGAGGATGCGCGCCAGTGGCGCGAGGACTTCACCGAGTTCGAGCGTCAGGCCGCGTTGTGGAACTACTGCCTGTTCTTCTGGGGCGAGGACGCAGTCGCGGACAACTTGTCCCCGTACATCGACGCGGCGCCGCGCGAGGAGCAGAAGTATTTCCTGACCACGCAGCAGGTCGACGAGGCGCGTCACGCAGTGTTCTTCAAGCGCTTCATGCAGGAGGTGTGCGGCATCGGCGACGGCTCGATGAGCAGCGGCCTGCGGGCGATCAAGCCACAGCTGACGCCGGGCTTCCGCAAGATCTTCGATCGGCTCGACACGATGGCCGACGAGCTGCGCGCCGATCGCTCGCCAGCCCAGCTGGCGGCGGCCGTGACGCTCTACCACATCGTGATCGAGGCGGCGCTCGCGCAGCCGGGCCAGCACTTCATCTGCAGCTACCTGGAGGAACGCGACCAGCTGCCGGCGTTCCGCGAGGGCATGGCCAACATCGCCGCGGACGAGCAGCGCCACATCGGCTTCGGCGTGAAGCTGCTGTCCGACCTGAACCGCGAAGACCCGGTGCGGGTGCCGAAGGCCGTCGCCAAGATCCTGCGCGAAGTCACCCGCTACACCGCCCAGGTGCTGATGCCGCCGGGCTGGGACGAACGCTATCTGACCGTCTTCAACTACGACTTCGACACGGTCGGCGTCGAGGGCGTGACGTCGATGATGACCAAGCTGCGCTCGGCGGGACTCGCGATCGACACGCTTCCGGGACCGCCGATCATGCCGGCGGGACTCTCGCCGCTCGAGCTGTCCCGGCGCGGGCGCGCGCTCGCCAAAGCCGGCGTCATCGGTGTGCGCCAAGGGCCCACCCAGCGTGACCCGGAGACGGTGGCGCTGCTGTTCGACACGGTCCGCCGCCAGGTCAGCTCCAAGCACGGCCTCAAGCGACCCACGACGTTCCAGTGGGAGTTCACCGACCCCGACATCCCGACCTGGCATCTGGTCGTCAACAACGGCTCGAGCACGGTCGCGCAGGGCGAGGCAGCCAAGCCGGACCTGCGCCTGCGCCTGTCCTATCAGGACTGGGCGGACCTCATCGGCGAGCGCCTGGATCCCGTACGCGCGTTCGCCACCGGCAGGATCCGTCCGCGCGGCAACCCGCTGGCGCTGCGGCTGATGGGGAAGGTGTTTCCGCGGGGGTAGCCGCCGCCGGCTGCGCGGCCACACACGTAGCAGTCCGACCTCAGCTCAGTCGGCCCTGATCGAAGGCGTATCCCAATGGCTTTACTGGCTGCCCAGGTGCACTCATCGGCCCTTCTCGGCGGCAAGCTCTCGTAGCTTCCAGCGCGTTGCTTGCCGCATCTGCGGTGGGCCGCCCTCCCCGAATTTGGTCCGGCCTGGGAGGACGGCCCCGCACCGAGAGGAAGCTAGCCCGGTGCGAACTCGCGCTCAGCGGCGGCGGAATCGCTGGATGACGAGGCCACGTTTCCATCCCCGACTTCAGTTTCGGCTTCGCCCCGTCTCGACAGCTCTCCGCCGGCGGCTTTCCGGGCCGAGGGTCCGGCGACGCCGGACGACGAGCGCGCGCCGCGCGGGGCTGAGTCCGCGGTCCTTACCTGCCCGCCGGCGGCGTGGGCGATCGTGGAGTTGCCCGAGCTGAGCGCCTGCGGGCCGAACTCCCGGCCGGCACGCGCCGAGGGCGTGAGCGCAGCCGAGGAGCCGGCGTCGGCGGAAGTGGCGGATGCGGCGCGATGGCCGATACTTCGCGCGAGACCCTCCAGCTGCCGCAAGGCGGCCACGTGCGCCCCAGCGCCGATGACCGCGGTGCGGCCGTGCACAGGGCGATGGGGACGCGTCAGACGACCTGCCTCGAGGGCGACGCAGCCAACACCCACATCAAAGGCGAGTAGACACCCGACTGCGAGCTTGGCCCCCAGCCCACCCGCTCCGACGAGCCAACCGCCACTGGCACCGCCGGCGGCACCGCTGGCGCCGGCAGCCGCGAGAGGGCCCGTGCCGGCCGGCACCCCACCGCTCCCATTGGGCGCGGCCAGGCCCGTATGCGCACCCTCGGTGGCACGTGCCAGCGCCGCGGCGCCAACCCCCCACGGCAGCAGCACCGGCGGCAGCGCCGCGGCGAGACCTCGCAGCGAGGCGACGTAGGCGCGGCACGCGGGACATTGGCCGTGGTGCATGAGCGCGAGCTGATGGCGCTCGCCGTCGGTGTCGAGGATGCCGAAGGCGAGCGCGCGCATCAGCGAGCCCTGCTCTTGGCACCAGTCGCCGTCGCGGATGCTCGCCACGAGCGCGCCGACCTTGCCGGCGACACCCGGGCGCCCCGGGCCGCGGCCCTCCATGACCTTGCGCATGCGCGCCTCGCCGATGCCCATGCGCGCGGCCGCCTCCGAGCGCGACAGGCCCTGCAGGTAGCACAGCGTGGCGGCCTCGCGCTCGCGTCCGTCGAGCCGGCCGCGAAGCCCCTCGAACAGCTGGCGCAGACGCACGCGGTCGTCGAGCTCCGCGGCCAAGTCCGCGGCCAAGTCCGCGTCCTCGGCTCCACGGCCAAGCTCAGCCCCGCAGCGCACACGGGCGCGGCTGCGCTGCTCCTCGATCGCGCGGCGGAAGGTCACGAGCACGAGCCAGCCCGTGGGGTTGGCGATCTCCTGCCCGTCCAGCACGGCCGCGTACAGACCCTGCCAGGCGGTGGCGTAGCAGGCTTCTAGATCGTTCCGATCGAGGCTCACGCCGTTTGCTCGCAGGCGTGCGCCGGCGCTCGCGAGCACTCGCGCGCGCAGCCCGTCGAACTCCTCGCGCAGCAGCCGCTCGGCGCGGTGTCGGCGGAGGCTCAGCGGGCTCATCGCGCAAGATTATGTAAATCCTGCCAGCCCGTGGAATTGTGTTTCTCGCGGCTACGGCCTCGCGATCTGCGCGAGGCTCACGCGCCGCATGTCCTCGCCGGCGCGATGCGCACGGTGCCACTCGACGACGAGCTCGAGCGCGTCCGCGAGCGGCCAGCGCGGGCGCCAGCCGAGCAGCGCTTCGGCGGCGCTCGAGTCGAGCGCCAGGTGGCCCGCCTCCGGCGGGTTCTCGTCGGCGTCGAGCTGCCAGCTGAGCTCACCGTGCCACAGCTCGGCGAGCCGCTGCACGATCCAGCTCACCGGGCGCGCGTCCTCGGCCGCGGGCCCGAAGTTCCAGCCGCCCGGCGCGTCGGACCGCGCGCCGTCTTCCCCGCGCGCGAGCGCCTCGGCGAGGCGCAGGTAGCCGCCGAGCGGGCTGAGCACGTGCTGCCAGGGGCGCACGGAGGCGGGGTTGCGCACACGTAGCGACTCGCCGCGCTCGACCGCGCGGATCGTGTCCGGCACGAGCCGGTCCTCGCCCCAGTCGCCGCCGCCGATGACGTTGCCGGCGCGCGCCGTGGCGAGCCGCGCAGCGGCGCCGTCGGAGAAGAACGAGCGCCCGTAGGCGCGCGCGACGAGCTCGGCGCACGCCTTGGAGCTCGAGTAGGGGTCCGAGCCGCCCAGGGGATCGTGCTCGGCGAACCGCCGTGAGCCGCCGGGGTTCTCGTAGCACTTGTCCGAGGTGACGATCACGATCGCGAGCACGTCCTCGCGCGCTTCGCGGACGGCCTCGAGCACGTTGACGGTGCCCATCACGTTGACCTCGTACGTGAGCGCGGGCTCACGCAGCGAGCGCCTGACGAGCGGCTGCGCGGCGAGGTGCAGCACGACTTCGGGCCTTGCCGCGTGCATCGCCTCGCGCACGGCGGCGCGGTCGCGCACGTCGGCCTCGAGCTCGCGCATGTGCGCGCCGACGTCCGCCAGCTCATACAGCGATGGGCGCGTCGGCACGCCGCGCGCGAGACCGGTCGCTTCGGCGCCGAGGGACTGCAGCCACAGCGACAGCCACGCGCCCTTGAAGCCCGTGTGGCCGGTGACCAGCACGCGCCGGCGCTTCCAGAAGTCGGCGTCGATCTCCACGAGGGCGGGTATCTTCACGCAATCGCCTCCTCGCCTGCCCCCACCCCGCTGGACGGCGCCACCCAGACGCCGGCCCCTTCCTTGCCGGCGCCGCCCGCGCGCGTCGAGATCCTCGATGTGCCGCTGGCGGTCTCCGACTACGAGGAGGTGATCGACTGGATGCGGGCGATGATCGCGGCCGGCGGCCGGGGTTACGTGACGGCCGCGGCGGTCAACCTGGTGATGAGCGCGCGTGAGGACCCGCGGGCACGCGCGGCCGTGCTCGGCGCGACGCTCGCGGTGCCGGACGGTCAGCCGCTCGTGTGGGCGCTGCGCGCGCTCGGGCACGCGCGCGCGACGCGTATCTACGGCCCTGACCTGATGGCCCGCTTCTGCGCGCGCGCCGCGAACGACGGCACGCCGATCTACCTGTATGGCGGACGCACGCCGGAGGCGCTCGAGCTGCTCGAAGCGCGTCTGCGCGAGCGCTTCCCGGGGCTGCGGATCAGCGGCGGCTTCTCGCCTCCGTTTCGGCCGCTCAGCGCCGGGGAGGAGCGGGACGTGATCGCCGCGATCGATGCATCGGGCGCCGAGGTCGTGTGGGTCGGCACGGGACAGCCCAAGCAGGAGCAGTGGATGCTCGCGATGCGGCCACGCTTGCGCGCGCCGCTGCTCGTCGGCGTGGGTGCCGCCTTCGACTTCCACGCTGGCCTCGTCTCCCAGGCGCCGGCGTGGATGCAGCGGAGCGGCCTCGAGTGGGTCTACCGCCTGTCACGTGAGCCGCGGCGCCTGTGGCGGCGCTACGCGCGCTACAACCCGTTGTTCGTGGCCGGCTTCGCGCGCCAGTACGCCCGCCATCTGCGCGCGCGCCGCTGAAGCCCGCCGCAACGAGCGCCGCCGGGACCAGAGCGGCAGCTACAGCTCCGTTCGGCCTCGCGCGGCGTTGTCCAGGGTATGGCTGTCGCTAACCTCCAAGCCGAATGATGGGTTCGAAGAGCACCGCCGACGTGGCCGTCGTCGGCCTTGGCCGCGTGGGGCTGCCGCTCGCCGTGTCCTTCGCCGACCGCGGCCTGAGCGTCGTGGGCATCGACAACGACGCGGCGCGCCTGGGTGCGGTGCGCGACGGGCGGATGCCGTTCGAGGAGACGGACGCGCAGTCGCTGCTCGCTCGCGTGCACGCGAGCGATCGCCTGTCGCTGTCCGAGCGCGTCGCCGACGCCGCGCGCGCGCGCCACATCGTGCTGACGTTGGGAACGCCGTCGTTCTCGCACATCGAGATCGACATGCGCGACATCCGCTCGGCGCTCGACGACCTGCTGGGGGTGCTCGAACCTGGGCACTCGCTGGTCCTGCGCTCGACGGTCGCGCCGGGCACGACCGACTTCGTGGCCGGCTACCTCGCCAAGCACCGCGGCTTCGACATCGGCGAGGAGGTGTTCGTCGCGCACGCCCCGGAGCGGATCGCGGCGGGCCGCTTCCTCGAGGAGATCGACACGCTGCCGTGCATCGTCGGCGGCGTCGGCGCACGCTCGGGCGAGGTCGTCGGCGAGCTGTTCGGCGCGTTCGAGGCGCCGATCGTGCAGACGACGCCGGTGCAGGCGGAGCTCGCGAAGATCTGGACGAACATCCTGCGCTACACGACGTTTGCGCTGCCGAACCTGCTGATGATCGACTGCGAGCGCTACGCGGCGAACGTGTTCGAGGTGATCGACCTGATCAACCGCGATTACCCGCGCGGCGGCATCGCTCAGCCGGGCTTCACCGCGGGCACGTGCCTGCGCAAGGACTTCACGTTCTCGGAGGAGCGCTCGGCGGCCCCCGGCATGCTGTTGGCGGTCTCACGCGTGAACGAGTCGGTGCCGCTGTTTTTGCTCGAAGGCGCCAAGGGGCGCATGGGCTCGCTCGCCAACCGCAAGGTCGCGGTGCTGGGTATGGCGTTCAAGGCCGACACCGACGACGAGCGCGACTCGCTCGCGCACAAGCTGATCCGGCTGCTCGAGCGCGA
>JASLHP010000056.1 GCA_030149625.1 Solirubrobacteraceae bacterium | reverse complement strand
GTGCTGGCGGCCTGCCCCAGCACGATCGGCGACCGCGCCGTGGTCGTCGCGATCGCGCTGTACGTGACGCAGACGACCGGCTCGGCGACCGATCTCGGGCTCGTGCTCGGCGGGCAGACGCTGCCGTTCGTCGCGCTGCTGCTGTTCGGCGGCGTGTGGGCCGATCGACTGCCGCGCCACCGGATCATGATCGCCACCGATCTCACGCGCGCCGCGCTGCACGCGCTGTTGGCCGCGTTGATCTTCGCCGGCCCCGTGCCGATCTGGTCGCTCGTCGCGATCGAGGCGTGCTTCGGCGCGGCGCAGGCGTTCTTCCAGCCCGCCTACAGCGGGCTGATCCCGCAGACGGTGCCCGAGCCGCTGATCCAGGAGGCCAGGGCGCTAACCGAATCGATGGCCAACCTCGCGTTCATGCTCGGCCCGGCGCTGGCGACGGCGCTCGTGCTGGGCGTCGGCGCGGGCGAGACGTTCGCGTTCGACGCCGCCACGTTCGTGCTGAGCGCGGCGCTCTTGACGCGCGTTCACCCACGCGCGCGCGGCGAGTCCCCTCCTGCCCAAACGGTTCTCGCGGCGCTTCACGAGGGCTGGTCGGAGGTTCGCTCGCGCCCATGGGTGTGGGCGACGATCGCCGCCTTCACCGGCACCGTCCTGTGCGTGTTCGCGCTGTGGTACTCGCTCGCGCCGGGGATCTCGCGCAGCCTGTATGGCAGCGTCGGCGTGTTCGGGGTGCTCGAGACGCTCGCCGGCGTCGGCGCGGTCGCGGGCGCGCTCATGGGCATGCGCTGGCGCCCCGCGCATCCTCTGTTCACGGGGCTGGTGATGATGACGCTCAACTGGCCGCTTCTGAGCTTGGCGCTCGCGCTCGGCGCGCCGCTGGCGGTCGTCGTCGTGCTGTCGCTCACGACCGGGTTCGGCTTCTCGCTGTTCATCATCTGGTGGGAGACGGCGCTCGCGCAGCACATCCCCGCGCACGCGCTCTCGCGCGTCAGCGCGTATGACTGGATGGGCTCGCTTGCGCTGCTGCCGCTCGGCTATTTCCTGGCCGGCCCACTCGCGGGCTCGCTCGGCGCGCGCACGGTGCTCGGCGTCGGCGGCGTGCTGGGCACGGCGATGCTCGCGCTCGCGCTCACGCCCCGCTCGACGCGCCAGCTGCGCGGCGAGCCCGTGCGAATCGGCTCGCAAGCCGATGGCACAGGCACTCGAGAGCCTGCGGAGCGTGGGCTTCTCGCGGGTGCCGGCAGGACCACTCGCAACGATCGTGCTCGCTGACCTCGGCGCGAGCGTCACGAAGATCGATCGCCCTGGAACCGGCGGCGACGCACCCGGGTCATACGGCGGCCCCCAGGC
The DNA here is from genome assembly GCA_030149625.1 of Solirubrobacteraceae bacterium. The sequence goes on along the minus strand of JASLHP010000056.1, from coordinate 2,741 downwards.
GCGCGTGTCGTCGCCCGAGGTCGATCTGCTCTCCTCGCTGCTCGCCGCACTGGTGAACCAGCCGGCCGCTCACTGGGTGCGGGCGCGCCACCCGATCGGGCTGTCGCTCGCGCCCGCGAGCTACCGCAGCGCGCCGCCCGTGCTCGCGCCGCCCACATCACCGGCGCGGAGCTGACGGACCCGCGCTTCGTCGCGCCGGAGCTCGGTGACGTCCTCCAACAGGACGAATGCGCCGCGCCGGCGGCCGCGCTCGTCGTAGACGGGTCGCGCGATCGTACTCAGCAGCAGCTCTCCGTCGCGGACGCACACGAGCACGTCGACGCCGCGAAGGGCTTCGCCCTGCAGCGCACGCACGGGCGGCAGATCCTCGCGCACGAGCGGGATTCCCGAGGGCGTGCGCGGCCGCAGCTCTCGGAGCGCAACCTCCGCGGCCTCGCCCAGCGGGCACTCGATGCCGAGCAGCTCACGCGCGCACCGACTCGCGTGTGTCAGCCGGCCGTCGCCGCCCCAGGTGAGAATCGCGACACCTACGCTGTCGAGCAACGCGCCGAGCAGCCGCCCATCGTCACGCAGCCGCCGGCGAGCGCGGCGCCGCTCACGCCCGGGAAGCATCAATCGCATGCTTGAAGCGTCGGCTGCCGGCAGGCCTCCGTCAATACCGCATCTGGGTGATATTCCGACAGGCCAACGCAGCACCGACGTTCTGACTACCCGGATAGGTGCGCATCATGCATGGCCTGATCGGAGCAGAGCGCGATCGCGACGAGCTGCGCGCGCGTGTGCGCACCGAGCCTCGACATCGCGTTGCGCACGTGCGTGCGAACAGTCTCAGGCGAGATGTGCAACGCCGCGGCGATCTGCGCCGTCTCGCGTCCGAGCGCGATCAGCGTCACGACCTCGCGCTCTCGCTCGGTCAGCGGCAGCTCGCGCGCGAACGCAGGCGAGAGCGCATCCGCCCGGTCCTCGTCGACCGCCACGTAGATCGCCAGCCGCCGTTCGCCCACGACCGCGATCCGCGCGGCGAAGTCGATCCGCGCCTGCGACCCGTCGGCACGCAGCAGCGCGCGCGTGCCTGAATATTCGCCGCTCTGCAGGAATGCCTCCCACTCGCGCTCGGCCCGCTCGCGCTCGGCCGGCATGATGCTGTCGACGATCGAGCTGCCGATGAGTCGATCGCGCGAGCCGCCGAACAGCGCGACCGCGGCATCGTTGACCGCGACGATCCGCCGCTGATCGTCGAGTTGAAGCATGGGGTTCGAGGTTCGCTCGAACACGAGCCAGAACAACCGCTCCCACCCCACCGCCTCGCTGGGCGCACGCATCGCCGCAAACGCTACACCGCTCACGCGCCCGCGGTTGCCTGCTGCAACGCGGCCGCTCGGCCCATCGGGTAGCTTGAGCGGCAGCGATGGCTACGATCGAGGACACACCCGCGACGGCACCCGCCGGCGTCCCGGTCGCGGCCCACGCGGTCACGCGACACTACGGCGAGGGCGCGACCGCCGTGCAGGCCCTGCGAGGCGCCGATCTCGAAGTGCGCGCCGGCGAACTGGTCGCCGTGATGGGACCGTCGGGCTCAGGCAAGTCGACGCTGATGCACCTGCTGGCGGGGCTCGACAAGCCCACCTCCGGCACCGTCACGATCGCCGGCACGGAGCTGAGCGCGCTCGACGACGGTGCCCTGACGCGGCTGCGCCGCGAGCACATCGGCTTCATCTTCCAGTTCTTCAACCTGCTGCCGATGCTGAGCGCCGAGGAGAACGTCGTGCTGCCGCTGTCGATCGCCGGCGAGAAGCCCGACGAGGCGTGGGTGGCGGAGCTGCTGGCGAAGGTCGGCCTCGCCGAGCGGCGCGAGCACCGGCCATCCGAGCTCTCCGGTGGCGAGCAGCAGCGGGTCGCGATCGCACGCGCGCTCGTCACGCGACCGACGATCCTGCTCGCCGACGAGCCGACCGGGAACCTCGACTCGAGGACTGGCCGCGAGATCCTCGAGCTGATGCGCGGCTCGGTCGACGCCTACGGACAGACGACGATCATGGTCACGCACGACGCCCGCGCGGCCTCGATCGCGGACCGCATCCTGTTCATCGCCGACGGGCAGATCGTCAAGGAGCTGCGCGGGGCGAGCGAGGCGGAGGTGCTGACGGTGATGGGCGAGATCTCGGAGTGATCCGCGTCGCGCTCAAGGGCCTCGCCGGGCGCAAGCTGAGAGCCGCGCTGACCGCCGTGGCGATCGTCCTCGGCGTCGCGATGATCAGCGGCACCTACATCCTCACCGACACGATCAAATCCGCTTTCGGGACCGTCTTTACGACGGTCTACAAGCACACCGACGGCATCATCACCGGCAAGAGCGCCGTCGGCGAAGAAAGCGGCGAAAACAACACGGCGCCGTCTTTCTCAGAAGCGCTGCTGACGCGCGTGCGAGCGCTGCCCGCCGTGGCCGAAGCGCAGGGCGCGGTCTCCGACCACGCGCAGCTCGTCGGACGCAACGGCAAGGTGATCGCGACCGGGGGCGCCCCCGGCCTGGCGTTCAGCATCCACCCACACGGCAACCAGCGCTTCAACCCGCTGTCGCTCGTCGCCGGCACGTGGCCGGTCGGCCCCGACGAGGTCGCGATCGACGAGAACACCGCCAAGCAGAAGCACTACAGCGTCGGCGAGACGATCGGCGTGATCGCGCGCGGCGCCGAGCAGCAGATGCGCATCGCCGGCGTCGTCGAGATCGGCGGCGTCGAATC
>JASLHP010000048.1 GCA_030149625.1 Solirubrobacteraceae bacterium | reverse complement strand
GCAGAGGATGGCCAACTTTAGGGGCGGGCATGCGGCGAAGCGTACGTCGCCGGTGCGACGGCTTGAGCAGAGCGACCACGGTTCTTACCGCGGCTCAGAACGGGCAACCACATTGGCTAGGCTAAGCTCGCTGATTGGCCTTACGAAGCCAGGCCCCGGCACGGCACTTACGGTGTCCTCGTCGAAGGTAGACGGGTCACCTCGTCCGATCCAAGGTCGCACAAAAAGTTACGATTTGCAGGGAAAATGTCGATCTCAACAAATCAATTCTGAAACGTGCCTAGAACATATAAAGGGTTTCGGACAGAATCCTGTGCGAGGCGAGCCGGTGGCGCTGACTTGAGTTGATGGCCTCAATTGCTGATTAGATTGCGCCGTGTGTGCTCCACGGCTTCGCCTGCTGGTGACCGATTGCCTGTGAGCGCCGCCCATAGCACGCGGCGGCTGTTGTGGGCCGCTGTTCTGTCCTGCGTGCTTCTTGTATCCGTCCCTCCCGCGGTTGCGAGTGCCGGTAACGTCGAGCCCCTGCAGGGCGCCGCTGCGATCACGGTCCTCAACGAGCAGCGAGCAGCGAACGGCATCCCGCCGATCACATCTGTCGACCAAGCCTTCGCAAGCGCCTGGTGTCCAAACGAGGACACCGGTCCGTCCGCGGGGGAGACTGGACGCATCATGACTGGCGGCGAGGAGTGGGGTGCCGATGTCTCTCCGTGGGGACGCGGCGCCGCTTCACCAGGGCGTTGAGTACGACCCACTGGTGCAGGCAGCCGGCGATGTCTACGTGGGAGGCGAGTCCTGCATGGGGCTCGGCGATGAACGGCCGATGCCCGAATCGCCTGAGACATACGCCTACCTAGGAGACGAAGGCCCCCGGAATGTTCCGTATGAGATCGACGCAGTCGGAGAGGGTCCTTACGCGCCCCAGCAGTTCGTGGATATCAGGCAAGGCCAGCCGACCGGGCCGCAGCCGATCCTGTACATCCTGGGACTTGGGGTCGTTCACGCTGGTGCGTGGTCGTTGCAGACATCCTCTGGCGCTACGGTCCCGAACGTGAAGATGGTCGACAGCGCCGCCGCGGCAGCCGCCGGTCATCCTGGTTACTTCCCGGAACGCGCTTGGATGGTGCCGCCACCGTTGCAGCCAGCAACGAGTTATTCCGGCTCGGTCACCTGGATTGGTACGGCCGGGCAGGTCACCCAGGACTTCTCCTTCACAACAGTCACAGCGAAAAACCTTCTCGGCCTCTACTACAGCGAGAACATCCTGCACGCACAGAGCGAAGCGCCAGGTGGCTCCATCGTGTTCTCCAAGCGCGGACGCCGCTTCCGTGTCCAGATCGCGACTCGTGGCGGTGCCCTCGCGTACGAGAGGGTGTTCCGCCTCTCGCTTCTTGGCCCCGGCACCTGGCATGTCTGCGCCGCGAGTGGTGGCGGTACCACCGGATACGAAGCGAAGAAGGAATGCCTGACCATCTCCATACGCCATCATCGGGTCGTATAGTTGCCTCTCCTCGAGGGCCGGATGGCTAGGCCCGAGTTCAGACCAGCCGATTGAACTCCTCTCGGCTGATCCCGGCCGTGCGCAGGATGCTGCCAAGCGTGCCCCTCTTGATCGGCTGATTGCCGTGGACCGGCACCGGGATTGCATCCGGAACGGTGGGGTGGCGCAGGACGTGGTGGCTGCCACGGACGCGCTTGACGTACCAGCCTTGGCCTTCGAGGATCTTGACGAGTTGCTTGCCTGAGACGGCAGGCGTCTGGCTCACGCGGCCTGAACCGCTACACGGTCGCGATGAACCGTGGGGATGGGGAGACCGTCGTCGTGCATGACTTCGAGGTATCCCTCGATCGCCTCTTGCGCGTTCGCGCGTGCTTCCTCGATCGTCTCGCCCTGCGTAGCGACGCTCGGCAGCTCGGGCACGAACACGCTGTAGCCGCCTTCCGGCTCGGCCACGATCACAACGTCGAACTCTCGCCGTGTGCTCATCGCCACCAACGATACCGCTCCGCGGAGTCCCCAAGCGCCCAGCACCCTCAAACCCACGCGGTCCCCTTTGCTTCTGCACAGACTAGATGCACCTTCCGTGCGGACCCCAAAGTGGGACCTCAATTCGTTGGCCGCTTTCGCGGGCTGAGGGTCATTAACCGGTAGAGGGGGGACCAGAACGGCCCCCGACATCGATACCGGAGGTTCCGCAATGAGCAGTCGAATCAAGATCACCCTTCCCGACGAAACCGTCGCACGCTTGGACGAGATGGCGGCAGCATCCGGGGAGCCCGTGGCGCGTGTCGCCGGCCAGATGGTCCGCGACGCGCTCGCGAAGATCACCGCAGCAGCCCGCACGAACGGAACCGATCCGCTGGACGAGCTGCCGGTCGCGCGCGCGCCGTGGCTGGAGCCCTACGGCGGGGACCGGGAATGGCGGCAGTTGACGTGGGGCGCGATCATCGCCCTGTACGGACGCTATCCCGAGCACCTGAAAGGGCTCAAACTCGGTTGGTGGGAGGACGACTCGACGGTCGAGCTACTGTGCGCCTTCGCCCACTGGCGTCAAATGCTCGACGACGGCGCGACCGACCCGCGCCAGGAGTTGGACTTCCAGTTCAGCCTCATCGAGTTCGGACGACGGCTCAAGGAAGTGGGCGGCGGCGTCGCCAAGGAGTGGCAACCGGGCGCAGCCCCCGACGAGTGGCACTGACGCCCGTCAAGGGACGAGCGGGCACCGAGGGGCACGCCCGTATCGCCTGCGGAGGGTGCGCAAGGGCATAGAGGCGACGCCGGCGTCGGGAGCGGTTGCGGCCGGGTGGCCGCCGCTACGTGCACAAGGAGGCGTCGGCTTCGCCTCCTTGTGCGTGCGCGCGACCGCCGGCCTCGGCGCTCCTGCAACTCGTTGGCCGCTTCGCGGCATTTGGGGTCATTAACGGGTGTGAGGACACTCACGCCCGCACATCCATCCAACCCGGCGGCTGGGCGCTCGCTGCGGCTCGCCGACGCGGCCAGCGGCCGGCCCATGCCCGAGGAGGCCCGCGAAAGGCTGGAGCGAGCGCTATGTGGCGTCCTCGAGCGCCGCTACCCCGGACGACGGTTCGCCATGAAAGACCAGCTCGACACGCTCAGCCACCGGGCCGCGGCCGCGGGCGCTACCACGGCCAACACGCACGGTCTGAAAGACGCTGCGTAGGACCGTCCGCAGCTCGGTAGGCTCCAGGCTGTCAAGCAGCTCGATCGGCGGTATCACGATGTCCGCCGCGCGCATTGTGTCCACGTGCTCGCGGTAGGCGACCCGCGCGGCATCCACGCGTTCGGTGCGCGTGCGCAGCGCAGCCGTCCACGCTGCCTCCCCAAGCAGCTCCGCAGCGGTCGGATCGGTGGCGAACCGCTCCAGCTCGCGCTCCGCCGCCTCCAGCTCGCCCTGCACGTCCTCGAAGCTGCTGTCCGTCTCCGCGACGCTGGCCGCCACGCCGGACGTGCCGACCTGTTCGTATGCCTGTTTGAGCTGTTCCACGACGTAGCTCTCCAGCCGGTCAGCGAGGATGTGCGTGGGGCTGTTGCAAGGCTCCCCCCTCCAGCTCGCAAGCGACGCGCGGCAGCGATAGGCGCGTATGCCACGGCCGTCCGGTGTGCGCCCGGCCCGCGCGCCGATCAAGAGCTCGCCGCAGTTGGCGCAGGTGGCGAATCCGCTCAGTGGGTACACGCCGGCGGGGCGGCGCTGCGGCTTCTCATCGCCGGGATGTGCCCGCTCGAACGTCACCCTATCCACAAGCGCGGGGTGCGAATCCCGCACCAGGCGGTCGCCGTAGCGCGTCTCGCCGAGGTAGCTGCGGTTGCGCAGCAGTCGCCGCACGGTGAACGCGCTCCAGGTCCGATGATCGGCGCTGCGCTTGGGGCGAACGCCCGGCTGACCGTTCGAGGGGTAGGCCGGTACTTGCTTGCGCAGATACGCGAGCGCCGCGTCCACGCCCTGGTCGGCGGCGAGCTTGAAAGCGCGTGTCACGACGCGCGCCCACTTCGGGTGCGGGACGAGCAGGCCGTCGTCATCGCGCGTATAGCCGAACGGCGTCGGTCCCATCCGCGCGCCGCGATCGAGCGCGCGAGTCTTGGCGTGCTCCCACGCTTCGCTCATGCGGCGGCGTTCCATGCGCGCGAGCGCGAGCATGATCGTCATGCCGAACTCGCCGAACGGCGTCGTCGGGTCGAGGCCGAGGTCGAGCGCCGCGATCGAGCCGCCGGCCTCCGTGATCGCTTCGACCAAGCGCAGCGCGTCGGCCACGCCCAGGCGGCTCAGGCGATCGAGTTTCGAGACGATCACGCCATCCGTTTCGCCTGCTCTGATGCGTGCCATGAGCGCATCCAGGCCGGGCCGCGCCATCTTGCCGCCAGACTGGTCGAGGTCTTCGTGGACGACCGCGACCTCGACGCCACGCGACGACGCCCACGCAGCTCCCTGCTCGCGTTGCAGGTCGGGTGAGATGAAACTCTCGCCCGAGCGGCCCGCAACGCGGCTGACCCGCACATACTGATCCATGCGGCTAGGCTTCTTGGCTGTAGTGGTCACGCTAAACAAGGGTAAGCTGAATACGTGCTAGGCACAAATCAATTCAAAAACGGGAACCACATCGAGGTCGAGGGGACCGTGTTCAAGATCCTCGAGTTCCAGCACGTCAAGCCGGGCAAGGGCGGCGCGTTCGTGCGCACGAAGCTGCGGCGCGCCTCCGATGGCAACGTGATCGACCGTACCTTTCGAGCGGGCGAGAAGTTCCGTCCGGTGCACACGGAGTCGCGGACGATGCAGTTCCTCTATGCGGATGGCACCGATGCTCACTTCATGGACACCGAATCGTTCGAACAGATCGCGATCCCTGAGCGCACGGTGCAGGACGCGCTGCGCTTCATCACGCCGAGCAGCGAGGTGGATGTGCTGTTCATCGACGGGCAGCCGGGTGACATCCAGCTGCCGAGCGCGGTCGATCTCGAGGTGGCGCAGACCGATCCGGGGCTGCGCGGCGATTCGGTCTCCGGCGGCGGCAACAAGCCCGCGACGCTCGAGACGGGCGCGGTCATCCAGGTTCCGCTGTTCGTCGAGTCGGGGCAGCGCATCAGGGTGGACACGCGCTCCGGCGAATACGTCGCGCGCGCCTGAATGCGGCGCTTGGACCAGCGTCGCGCTGCCGTGATCGCCTTGTATCAGCACGACCTGACGGGGCGGCCGCTGGCGGAGACGCTGCCGCGCGAGGCCTCGCTGTTCGCGCGCGCGCTTGCGCACGCGGCGGCTGACCGCGCGGAGGAGCTGGACGAAGTGATCGACCGCCACGCGCACGGCTGGTCGGTGCAGCGCATCCAGCCGCTCGAGCGCAGCATCATGCGTGTCGCCCTGATCGAGATGCTGCATCCGGATGCGGCGCCCGCCGATGAGCCGATACCGCCGGAGGGTGCGATCGAGGAAGCGGTCGAGAGCGCCAAGACGTTCTGTGCGTCAGAGGCCGCGGGCTTCGTCAACGGGGTGCTGGCGGCAGCCTTGCGCGAGGTGCGAGACAATGCACAGATCCGATGAGTAGCGTCGAGCGTCTTGACGAGTTGATCGCGCGCCTGGAGCGCGCCGGTGAGCAGCTGCGCTCGGGCGAGCTCTCGCCGGATGCCGCCGCGACGATGGTCGAGGACTGCGCGGCGCTTGCGACCCAAGCCGCCGCCGAGCTGGAGCAGCTCACGCGTGCGGAGGCCCACGCTCCGGCTCCCGGTCAGGACACACTTCTATAGGAACCGAGCTACCCACCGACTCGGCTGTGACCCCGTCGGCGCATGCTGTCCAGGGTGTCTACCCGGACCATCTGCGCGAGGAGGTCGAGCGCTATCTCGCGCAGATGAGCTTCGCCGAGGAGGCGATCACCAAGGGTTTGGACGAGGCGATGCGCTATTCGCTGATGGCTGGCGGCAAGCGCATTCGCCCGGTGCTTGCGCTCGCGACCGCGCGCACCGTCGGCATCGAGCAGCGCGATGTGCTGCCGCTTGCGGGCGCGATCGAGCTGATTCACACCTATTCGCTGATCCACGACGACCTGCCGGCGATGGACGATGACGCTCTGCGCCGGGGCGCGCCGACGTGCCACGTGAAGTTCGGCGAGGACGTCGCGATCCTGGCGGGCGACGGTCTCTACGCCGAGGCCTTCCGGCACCTGCTGACCCACCAGCGCTCGCCGCCCGCGCGGGTGCTGGCTGCCGCCGCCGAGCTGGCCGGTGCGACGGGCGTCAATGGCATGGTCGGCGGGCAGTACGCCGACGTGAAGGCCGACACGACCTCCGGTCCGGTCTCATTGAGGCGGCTGCACGAGCTGAAGACTGGACGCCTGATCGGTGCGTCCGTGCTCTGCGTACTACTGTTGACGGGGATCGAAGAGGGGCCGGAGATGGCCCCGTTCCGGCGCTTCGCGGCGGAGCTGGGAGTGCTTTTCCAGATCGTGGACGACATACTTGACGTAACAGGCACCGACGATGCACTTGGAAAGCCACGAGGTAGCGATGAGCGTCACGGGAAGCGCACGTACGTGAGCGAGTTCGGGATCGAGCGCGCTCGGGAGCTCGCGGCCGAATCGCATCGGATGGCCCGCGCCGCGCTTGCCGAGGTGGCGAGCAGCGCCCCGGCGCCCGATGCCACGGCTGAGCTGGAGGGCATCGCCGACTTCATCTACACGCGAACATCATGACCCTGCTCGAGCGGATCGACGGTCCCGAGGACCTGCGCGAGCTCTCCGAGCAGGAGCTTGCCCAGCTCGCACAGGAGGTGCGCGAGCACATCATCGACACGGTCGGTGAGATCGGCGGTCACTTCGGCGCGAACCTCGGCACCTGCGAGCTGGCCGTCGCCCTCCACTCGCTGCTCGACTCGCCGCGCGACAAGGTCCTCTGGGACGTCGGCCACCAGGCGTACCCGCACAAGGTCCTCACCGGCCGGCGCGACCAGCTCGCGACGATCCGCCGGTACGGCGGCCTGACGCCGTTCTGCTCGATCGCTGAGTCCGAGCACGACATCATGGGCGCCGGGCACGCGTCGACGTCGATCGGCATCGGCGTCGGCATCAAGGAGGGCATGCGCCGGCGGGGGGAGCTAAACGCCGGCCGGGTCGTCGCGGTGATCGGCGACGGCGCGATGACCGGCGGCGTGGCCTTCGAGGCGATCCACCAGGCCGGCGGCCTGGAGACGCCGATGGTCGTCGTGCTCAACGACAACGGGATGTCGATCGCCCCGAACGTCGGCGCGATGAGCCGGTACTTCCAGCGGATGCGCCTCAACCCGAAGCTCTGGCACGCCCGCGAGGGCGTCGAGGGCGGCCTGGCCCGCCTGCCGGGGATCGGCGCGCGGGTCGAGCGGTTCGGGCCGCAGATCAAGGAGTCGATCAAGGCCTTCTGGGCGCCCGGCCTGTGGTGGGAGGAGCTCGACTTCGCGTACATGGGCGTGATCGACGGCCACGACGTCCGCGCCCTGCGGGTCGCCCTCACCGAGGCCCTGGCCGCCCAGCGGCCGGTGGTCGTCCACGTCGCGACGGTCAAGGGGAAGGGCTTCGGACCGGCCGAGCACGGCGGTCTCGAGGGGATGGAGCGCTGGCACGCGGCCAAGCCGCGGTCGATCGCCGGCGGCGTGCCGACGCAGGCCAAGCCGTGGGACGGCGTCGTCCCGCCGGCCCAGTACACGGCCGTCTTCGGGCAGGCCCTGCTCGACGAGTGCCGGCGGGACCCGCGGGTCGTCGGGATCACCGCGGCGATGAACTCCGGCACGGGTCTGAACATCCTCCAGCAGGCGATGCCCGAGCGATACTTCGACGTCGGGATCGCCGAGCAGCAGGCCGTGCTGTTCGCGTCCGGCCTGGCCCTCGAGGGCGCGAAGCCGGTCGCGGCGATCTACTCGACCTTCCTCCAGCGGGCGTACGACCAGATCGTCCACGACGTCTGCCTGCAGCGGCTGAACGTCGTCTTCGCGCTCGACCGGGCGGGTCTGGTCGGCGATGACGGGCCG